>JAXDKI010000166.1:0-3732 GCA_034667245.1 Thermomicrobiales bacterium
ACATCCTGGTGATCGCGGTGACGATCCTGCTCGGGGCTCTGGCGTTCCTGGCGATCGGCTTCGCTATCTCGGGATTCGCCCGCAACGCCGAGACGGCCGCCAGCTACGCCAACCTGATTACCTTCCCCATGCTCTTCCTCTCCGGCGTCTTCTTCGACCTCGACAATGTCCCCGCCTGGATCCAGCCCATCACCCGGATCCTCCCGCTGCGCTACCTGGTCGACGCCCTCCGCGAACCGATGACCCGTAGCCGGGGCCTGGCGGACACCTGGCCCGACCTCCTCGTCTTGGCCGGAACATTCCTGGCGGGGATGGTTGTGGCGGTACGGTTCTTCCGGTGGGAGGCGCGGGGGACGTAAGCGGAACGACCCTCACCTTACGCTACCGGCGACGCAGCGACCGGCGTCGCGGTCGCCGTCGGCTCCGGTGTTGGGAGCTCGGTCGGTACCTCGCTGGCGGTGGGGCTGGCCGGGGTTCCCGTAGGGGCCGGTGTCTCGGTTGGAGCCGGGGTTTCGGTGGGGATTGGGGTTTCCGAGGGGATCGGCGTGATGGTGGGTGTGGGGGTGGAGGTGATCAGGAATTCGGGCAGGACGGTGGTCCGGCGGTAAGCGATCCGGACGCGTTCTTCGTGGGTATTGTTGTAGACCTCGACGACACCGATGATCCGGTAGGCCTGTGCGACGTTGTCGGCGCCCTTCGGCAGTTCCCGGCAGGTGCCATCGACCAGCTGGAGCCGGATCACGGACGGTCCGAGATCCGGCTGCTCGCGATCGAGGAAGATCTCGACGCGCTCGACGCGGCCGTTGAGGATCTCCGATTGAGCCTCGTCCACGGAGATGTCGAAACAGGGCGGGGGCTGCTCACCGCCGCCGCCGGTCGCGGAGATCCAGACGATGACCAGCAAGAGCAAGAGCACCGCCGCGCCCGCGAAGAGGACGAGGTAGACCATCAATGGTCGACCGCCGAGACTGGTCTCGAATCGTCGCCTCAATCGATCGACGGGATAATCGCGATCCTCCGTGGGACCGCTAGCCCCGTCGTCGATGCGCTCGTTCCCGCCCTCGTCGCTCCCGTCCTGCATCGTCGCTCCCGACTGCCACGCCCTCCGGCGCCGAAGCGTCCACCCACAACATGGCGCATCGGCAGGCATCGAAACGGATCACGCGCATGGCGCTCCGTTCCTCTCGTCGCGGTCTCATGCGGGGGGCGTCGCCTGCCGGGCTGCCGTCTAGAGTGTAGAGGGACACGACGCGTCCCACAACGGCCCGTCAGTCACGGGCGGACGGGCGGACGGGCGGACGGGCGGAAAGACGGAAAGACGGAAAGACGGAGAGACGGAGAGAGGGAGAGGCGGAGAGAGGGACCACGAGAAGTCTTTGTTCTGTCCGCCTCTCCGCCTGTTCACCCCGTGCCGTCGCCGAGCGCGATCGGCGAGGCTGCCGGCGTGGGTTCCTGGTCTTCGGTGGTTTCCGGGACGAGACCGAAGACACCCCGGCACTGGCGGGAGAGGGGGCCGGGGAAGGAGACCTTGTCGCCCTTGCCGCGGACGTAGCCGGCGTCGGCGAGGGCCTGTGCCGCATCGACGGTGGTGGCGAAGCGCCACTTGGCGAAGGCGCGATCGCTCGGGAGTTGCTCGCCGAGATGGAGCCGGGTCAGCGCCAGGTGCTGCGCTTCCACCGTGCCGATTTGGTAGGCGATCTCGACGAGGCGCAGGTCGCCGAGGGCGGCGAACTGGCGAGTGGCGGCCATGGCTCCGCCGACTGCCAGTTCCTTTGTGTCGAGCAGAGCTGTCAGAAACGATTCGCGGCTGCGAAAGACGCGAGAAGGGATCGAAAAGGTCGTCTCCGCCCTCGCCCCGGCGGCGACCAAGAAATGGTAATGCGCTTCATCCTCGCACTGGGCGGCGCGTAAGAAGCGAGAGACGTCGGTCCCGATCTCGAGGCGGTCTCCCCGCTGTCGCCCGACTCCGGCCAGCGTCACGACGAAGGCTTCGAGTGACGCCAATGGGTTGATGATTTCCCTCACCGAGACCGAATCCTGGGCCGCCGAGCGCAGCAGGTCCAACTGACTCGCCATCAACCCAACGCCGACGAAACCGCCCCCCGCGATCAACCCGCGCCGGGTCAGTCGTGCCGCCAGGCGATCGACGAGACCGCGGTTCGGTCCCTTGTTCAGGCGGTGGCTGTGACCGTCCATACGTTCTCCGATGTCAGGGCGGGGAAGGCATCTTGCCGGCAGCGGCGTCGGAGCGGGCTCATCCAACGTGGTCCCATTGTAGCCGACGGCCAGGCGCTGACCGTCCGACAGACGGCCGACCGGAGGGGTATACTCATCACCCCGAGCACTGAGCGTCGAGGGGCTAAACGATGACGGTCATCGCTTGGAGAGTCGTGGTGGCGAGGCATAGCGTCGTCTTCAAAGACACCACCACTGTCATCTCACCGAGGAGAGAAACGCAAGCGCCGGCCGGACGTAGAAGAGGACAGGGTTGCCTCACCGCCGGAAAGGATCCACTGATGATTGTACGTTTCCGAATCGCGCACGCCGTCGTCCTGCTTCTGCCGGTCTTGCTCGCCGTTACGGGTACGGTGCGCGCGGACTCGACCGATGCCACGCCGACCGCGGAGAGCGCGACGATTTCGGTCTATTTCCTGCGTGAGGAGCGCCGCGGCGAGAAGCTCGGCGCGGCCCACCGCGAGGTCGATGCCCCGACGACGGACCGCGCCGCGGAAGCTGCCGTGCGGGAGTTGATCGAGGGGCCGACGAACGTCGAAGAGGAAGCGGGTCTGACGACCGACGTGCCGGAAGAGACGGAGGTACTCGGCCTCGAACTCGACGAGACGGAGAAACTCGCGACCGTCGATCTGTCGGCCGCATTCGCTCCGAACGGCGAGGACGCGGAGGTCGCCCGCCTGGCGCAAGTCGTCTTCACTTTGACGCAATTTCCGAAGATCGAGCGCGTGGCAATCGCGGTCGATGGGAAACCACTCGCCCTCCGTGATGCCGACGGGAACCCCATCGACGGTCCCGCCGGCCGCGACGACTACGAGCATCTCCTGCCGCTCATCTTCCTCGAATCGCCCGCCCCTGGTGATACCATCACCAGCCCCGTGCGCCTCTGGGGCACCGCCAATACGTTCGAAGCGACCTTCATCGCCGAGATCCACGACGCCGACGGCGAGCGCCTGGCCTACGAGGTCGTCACGGCTACCTCAGGGAACGGTTTCCGTGGCACCTTCGACGTCTCGCTCTCCTTCGACTCCAAGCAAGCGGAATCGGGCCAGGTCGTCGTCTACGAGATCTCGCCCAGGGACAGCGCGCGGGAAAACGAGGTTGTGGTGCCGGTGAGGTTCGCCGCGCGATAGGTGTCGAGGTGAACCTGGTGCGCACGGGCTGTGGGAGTGTCCTGTGCTATCCCCTACTCGTTCGACGCCGTGCTTCGATGCAGATCGGACCGCGCCGACCAGGGGCTGCTCGCGTTTTTCAGCACGACGACGGTGTTCGGGACACCGGTGGATGTGACGCTGGCGGAGCTGGCGATCGAGTCGTTCTTTCCGGCCGATGGAGAGACTGCTGAGGTCCTGCGCCGGATTGCCGACGGCGCGGAGCGGCACCACAACGTCGACCGATGACCGCGGTATCTTGCTCAACTGCCCGGTTTCCTGCTTGTGGTCACTGCCATCGGGACGGCCCGGGCGCAGGCCACCCCGGGAAGAGTCCCGGGGTGGCTAT
>JAXDKI010000167.1:0-2597 GCA_034667245.1 Thermomicrobiales bacterium
CCGGTGCGAAGCGGTCGTGCGATCTCCAGGTCTGCGGTGCCTGCACCGTCTTGGTCGACGGCACGCCGGTCAGTTCCTGCTGCACCCTCGCCTACGAGGCGAATGGGAAGGCGGTCGAGACGATCGAAGGGTTGGCCCGCTACGGAGAGCTGCATCCCATCCAGGACGCCTTCATCCGCTCGGCCGCCCTGCAATGCGGGTTCTGCACCTCCGGCATGATCCTGGCGACGAAGGCGCTCCTCGCCGAGAACCCGCACCCGACCCACGACGACATCAAGGCGTACCTGAGCGGCAATCTCTGCCGATGCACCGGCTACTGGAACATCATCGAGGCGGTCGAAGAAGCCGCCCGGCTGATGGCGGAGGGGGACGAGTGATCAGCGCTTCCGTGCCGTGGCCGCCCCTACGGAGATGTGACCGCTCCCACGTGGCGGAGGGCCTCGGATGATCGCCTCCGCTTCCCGGACAACCGGCCATGCCGTTGGGCAAGATGTGCCGCGCGTCGATGCCCGGGCGAAGGCGACCGGGGAGACCAAGTTCGCGGGCGATCTCCTCGTACCGGGGATGGTTTACGGAAAGATCCTCAGGAGTCCCTACGCGCACGCGCGGATCAGACGGATCGACGCCAGCCGGGCGAGACAGCTCCCCGGTGTCGTCGCGGTCATGACTGGGGATGACGTCCTCGACATCAACCCGTACTACGGTCACGCGATCAAGGACCGTCCGCTGATCGCGATCGATCGCGTCCGCTTTGTCGGCGAGCCGGTCGTCGCCGTCGCCGCCGAGGACCTGGAGACCGCGGACGAGGCCCTGACGCTGATCGAGGTCGAGTACGAGGAGCTGCCGGGTGCCGTCACGATCGACGCCGCACTGACGGAGGGCGCGCCCAGGCTGCATATCACCGAGTTGCTGCAGACCGGATTGTTCCACGGTCTCGGCGAGCTGAAACCGCAGCCAGGGAACATCTGCTACGCCCACGGGTTCGCGCGCGGCGACATCGAGGAAGCGTTCGCGCGGGCGGACGTCGTCGCCGAGGGGGAGTACCGGTTCCCGGCCGTCTATCAATACGCGATGGAGCCGCACACCACGATCGCCCAGTGGGGCGTCGATGAGGTCACCGTCTGGTCGTCGTGCCAGCACCCATTTCTGGTGCGGGCGGAGATCGCCGATCTCTTCGGCCTGTCGGTGGCGAACGTGCGGATCGTCGTGCCGTTCCTCGGCGGCGGGTTCGGGTCCAAGTCTTATACCAAGATGGAGCCGATCACGGTCGCGCTGGCGCGGAAGGCGCGGCTGCCGGTGCGGATCGCCAACTCGGTCGACGAGGCGATGGTCACGACCCGGCGCCACGGCATGAAGGCCTGGATGCGGACGGCGGCGACTGCCGACGGGCGGCTGCTCGCGCGCCAAGTCCGGGCCTGGTTCGACACCGGCGCCTACGCCGACAACGGACCGCGCGTTGTCGCCACCGGTGCCGACGCGGCGCCCGGACCCTATCGCTGGGACGCGGTCAAGGTCGATGCCTGGGGCGTCTACACCAATACCTCGCCCGCTGGGTCCTACCGCGCGTTCGGGGCGACCCACCTCCAGTGGATCGGCGAGGCCCAGGTGGACGAGATCGCTCGCCGCTGCGGACTCGACGCGATCCAGATCCGCGAACGCAACCTGCTGACGCCCGGCGAGTCCGTCCGGCCGGGCGGAAAGCCGCTCGACGCCGACCTGATCGGCGACGTCAAGAAAGTGGCGGAGGGGCTCGACTGGGACTCACCGAAGCCGGCCAACGTCGGGCGCGGCGTGAGCGTCGGATTGCTTGCAGCTGGCGCGCACCCCGTCTCGACTGCGTTCGCCCGGATGGAGGCAGATGGCACGGTCACCCTCTACGTCAGTTCGACCGAGGTCGGGCAGGGGGCGCGGACCGTCTTCAGCCAGATCGTCGCCGAGGAGCTCTCGCTGCGGGTCGACCGGATCAAGGTCGTCGGTGGCGACACGCAAGTGACACCGTACGACCGATCGACCGGGGCCAGCCGTTCGACCACGCTTGCCGGTCTCGCCGTCCAGCGCGCCGCTCAGGAACTTCGGTCGCAACTCTTCTCGATCGCTGCTCGCCTTTACGGTCTTCCCGAGATGGCGCTGGAGCGACGCGATGCGGCGGTCTGGCACGAGGGAGAATCGAAGAGCTATACCGATCTGATCCGCGCCCACTTCGGGATGGTCGGGGGTGAGTTGATCGGCCGGGGCGAGGTGCGACCGGAGAACAACGACGGCTCCTACGCGGCTGGCCCGGTCTTCTGGGAGGTCTGCATCGGCGGCGCCGAGGTCGAAGTCGACCCCGACACCGGGAAGCTGACCGTGCGGAAGGCAGTCAGCGTCGCCGACGTTGGGAAGGCAATCAACCCGAAGTTGGTCGAGGCCCAGGAGATGGGCGGCGTCATGCAGGGCCTCGGGAACGCGATCTATGAAGAGATGCTCTACGATCCCGGCACCGGACAACTCCTGAATGGCACGCTTTTCGACTACCATGTCCCCACGATCGAAGACCTGCCGGACGCGTTCGTCTCCACCATCGTCGAGAACGGCGATGGTCCCGGCCCGTACGGCGC
>JAXDKI010000168.1:0-10325 GCA_034667245.1 Thermomicrobiales bacterium
AAGAGACCATCATGGCAGCACCCGGCACCTTCTACATCACCACCGCGATCGATTACCCCAACGGTGCTCCCCACATCGGCCACTCACTGGAGAAGATCGCCGCCGACGTCGTCGCCCGCTACCATCGCCTCCTCGGTGACGACACGGTCTTTTGCATGGGTCTCGACGAGAACAGCCAGCACATCCTCCGCGCAGCGGCCGACAATGGCGTCTCCCCTCAGGAGTGGACCGACCGTATGGACGCCGCCTTCCGCCGAGCTTGGGAGGCCCTCAACATCTCCGTCAACGCCTTCACGCGAACGACCGAGCCGCGCCACGCCCGTGCCTCCGCCGAGCTCTTCTCCCGCGCCCAGGCGAGCGGTGACATCTACAAGGCCAACTACGCCGGCTGGTACTGCCCGAATTGCAACAACTACTACACCGACGACGAGTTGGTGAACGGCCATTGTCCCCTCCACCCGACCGTACAACCCGAGTGGCTCGAGGAGGAGAACTACTTTTTCGCCCTCAGCAAATACACCGACATCCTTCTCAAACACTTTGAGGAGCACCCCGACTTCGTCACCCCGTCGGTCTGGCGCCCGGAGATGCTCGCCCTCCTCCGCTCCGGCCTCAAAGACTTCTCGGTCTCACGCCGTGTCCGACCCGACGCCATCCCGTGGGGCATCCCCGTACCGGGCGACCCCAACCACGTGATGTACGTCTGGTTCGACGCCCTGACCACCTACATCACCACCATCGGCTTCCCCGACGATACCGACCGCTTCACGCGCTACTGGCCCGCCGAATCCCAGGTGATCGGCAAGGACATCACCCGCTTTCACTGCCTCTACTGGCCTGCCATGCTGTTGTCGGCGGGTTTGGACCTTCCGCGCCGGATCGTCGTCCACGGCTTCATCACCCTTGAGGGACAGCGCATCTCGAAAACGACCGGCAACATCATCGACCCCGTCGACCTGGTCGCCGAGTTCGGCGCGGACCCCATCCGCTACTACCTGATGCGCGACGTCTCACTCTCCTCCGACGGCGACTTCTCGCGCGCCAACCTGATCCGCCGCCACAACGACGACCTCGGCAACGACCTGGGAAATCTTCTCAACCGCGTCGTCGCCATGATCGGCCGTTACCGTGACGGCACAGTCCCAACCCCCGGCGAATCTGGCGAACCGGAAGCCGATCTCCGCCGCGTTGCCGAGGAAGCGCGCAACCGCGCCGCCACCCTGATCGACGCCTGGGACCTCGACGACGCCCTGGAGTCGATCTGGTCGCTCGTTCGCCGCACCAACCAGTACTTGGAAGAGCGACAACCTTGGAAACTCGCCAAGCAGCCGGAAGCGGCCTCGCTCCTCGACACGACCCTCTGGTCCGCCGCCGAAGCCACCCGGCTCGCCGCCATCCTCCTGGCGCCCTACATCCCGGCGACCAGCGATCGCATCATGGCCCAACTCGGTCTCGGCCCCATCACCGACGGAGCCTGGATCCGCGACGGCCACTGGGGCGCGGCGACCTTCAGCCGGGTCCAGCCCGCCGGACCACTCTTCCCGCGCATCGAGACTGAGCAAGGCTGAGTTGGCGTAACCATCTGGGCCATTGGGAGGGCCCTCAGGTTGAATTGAGGGGCTCTCCCTCAGATTCCTGACACTGTCAAGCAGCCAGATTGAGCCGGCTTCGTAGATTGAGCCCCAGGTGCCAACTGGGCTTTTTAGGCCCGCGCGCGGGCGGCGCCACGAGGTTTCGTCATTCCGCCAAAATTGTCCGCCGCCTGCCTCGGGTGCTATACTCTGGCACGGTCAGGCGTCCGCCTGACCGTCATTTAGCACGCGTCAGGACTGGGACCGGTGTGCCGGCATCCATCGAGATGCCGGTCCGGCTCGGGGTGAGTGGCGCGGAAGAACAACACAACCCACAGGAGGTTTTCGTGGTTACAAGCACCTTGGGCATGGCGCCCGAAACCAGCATGAAAGCGCTGCTGGAAGCGGGTGTCCACTTCGGGCACCAGAAGAAGCGCTGGAACCCGAAGATGCGACCGTACATCTTCTCCGAGCGCAACGGCATCCACGTCCTCGATCTCAACCAGACGGTCAAACTCCTCGACGAGGCGCACCAGTTCATCGCCGATCTCACTGCCCGCGGCGGGCGCGTCCTCTTCGTCGGCACCAAGAAGCAGGCCCAGGAGGTCGTCGCCCGCGAGGCGCAACGGTCCGGGCAGTTTTACGTCAACCGGCGTTGGCTGGGCGGCACGCTCACTAACTTCGTCACCATCCGCGGCCGGCTCCGGACCCTCAAGGACCTGCAGCGCCAGGCCGAGCGCGGCGAGTTCGCCTACCTCCCGAAGAAAGAGGCGTCCGGCAAGCAGGGCGAGTTGGAGCGGCTGGAGCGCACCCTCGGCGGCATGCGCGACCTGACCCAACTGCCCGGCGCCATCTTCGTCGTCGATCCCAAGCGCGAGCATCTGGCGGTGACCGAGGCACGACGCCTCCGCATCCCGGTGATTGCGATGGTCGACACCAACTGCGATCCAGACCAGATCGACTTCGTGATCCCGGCCAACGACGACGCGATCCGCTCCGTCCGGCTGATCACCGCCGGCATGGCTGACGCGGCGATCCAGGGCGCGATGCGGGCGGAGATCTCGCAGGCCGAGCGGTCGATGGACCTGGGACGGCGTGAAGGCGAGGAGGAGGAATACTCCCCCGACTTCGACGACGCCGCCAATTTGGTGCCCGCCGAAACGGCCTAGTCCGTCGTCGACGCCATGGCTTTCGATGCCCTCGGGCGGCTTCTGCCGCCCGAGGGAAATCACGCCGTACGACTGCAGCGCGCGGAGGATGGACAACCGCGCCTGAGACATTGAATGGGGAATTGACGTGGCAATCAGCGCAGGACAGGTCAAGGAGCTCCGGGAGCGGACCGGTGCCGGCATTATGGAGTGTAAGCGCGCCCTCGAAGAGACCGACGGCAACATGGACCGTGCCACCGACGTCCTGAAACAGCAGGGGCTCGCCAAAGCCGAGAAGAAGGCCGGACGTTCCGCCTCCCAGGGCGTCGTCGAACCGTACATCCATGCCGGCGGCCGCATCGGATCGATCGTCGAGGTCAACTGCGAAACCGACTTCGTTGCCCGTACCGCCGACTTCCGGTCGCTGGCGCACGACCTGGCAATGCAGGTTGCCGCCACCTCACCGCGCTTCGTCTCCGAAGAGGAGATCGGGCCAGATGAGTTTGCATCGCTGGAGCGCGAGTTCGGCGACCGCAAGCGAGCCCTTGAGGCGGTCAGTCTCCTCGACCAGCCGTTCATCAAAGACCCCAAGCTCTCGATTCGCGACCTGGTCAAGGCCCAGATCGGGAAACTCGGCGAGAACATCGTCGTTCGGCGGTTCGCCCGCTTCGAAGTCGGTGCCGGCGCACCGGCAACCGACGGCAACGAAGAATAAGTCGTCAGTCGCTCGTCGGTTCCGGAAGCCAATTCCCAGTGTGACGACTGACGACGAGCGACCGACGACTCCGGAGGCGCGATGTACGGCCGGGTTCTGCTGAAGCTAAGCGGTGAGGCGCTCATGGGGGAAACGCCCTATGGCATCGACCCCGCCGTCGCCGCGTCGATCGCCCGCCAGATCTCGCGCGTGGTCGAGCTCGAGGTCCAAGTCGCCGTCGTCGTCGGCGGCGGCAACATCTGGCGCGGCCTCTCCGCAAGTAGCAAAGGGATGGACCGCGCGACCGCCGACTACATGGGCATGGTCGCCACCGTGCTGAATGCACTCGCGTTGCAAGATGCGCTCGAGAAGGCCGGAGTCCAGACCCGCGTTATGACTGCCATCCAGATGCATGAGGTTGCGGAGCCCTACATCCGGCGCCGGGCGATCCGGCACATGGAAAAGGGACGTGTCGTCATCCTGGCAGCCGGGACCGGAAATCCCTACTTCACGACCGACACGGCGGCGGCGTTGCGCGCGGTCGAACTGGGCGCGGATGTTCTCCTGATGGCGAAGAATCGGGTCGACGGTATCTACACCGCCGACCCACGGCTCAATCCCGACGCCCGACGCTACGTGCGCGTCAGCCACCAGGAGGCGTTCGAGCGCGATCTTCGGGTGATGGATGCCTCCGCGTTCTCCCTCTGCCGGGAAAATGATCTGCCCATCCTCGTCTTCAACATGAACGACGACGGCTCAATTGAGCGGGCCGTCAGCGGAGAATCGGTCGGCACACTCGTTGCAGCCGGCGAGACGGTCTTCGCCGAAGTGGTCAATAGCTAGTTGTCAGTCGCGAGTTGGTGTTCGATGATGTAACGGTGGTGCCTCAACGTGCTCGAGGCCAGCGTGACGGATTCGCGGCCACCCGCGTCTAACTACTGACAACTGGCAACTGACGGAGGAGCGTGACGGATGATCCGTGAGACGATGACCGACGCCGAGCAACGGATGTCGAAGGCGATGGAGGCGCTCCGCCGCGACCTTAACACCATCCGGACCGGGCGCGCCTCTCCGTCGCTCCTCGATCGCATCACCATCGACTACTATGGCACGCCCACGCCGCTGAATCAGGTCGCCGGCATCTCCGTGCCCGAGGCGCGCCTGCTCGTCATCCAGCCCTGGGACCGTGGCACAATCGGTCTCATCGAGAAGGCCATCCTCAAGTCGGACCTTGGACTCAATCCCAACAACGACGGGCAGGTCATTCGAATCGGTATCCCGGCCCTGACCGAAGAGCGCCGCAAGCAGTTGGTTAAGCAAGTCCACAACCACGTTGAAGATGCCAAGGTTGCCGTCCGCAACATTCGCCGGGACGCGATGACACAAGTCCGAGAGCTGATGAACGAGAAAATGATCTCGGAGGACGATGAGCGCCGCGGCGAGCATCAGCTCGACGACTTGACGAAGCGGTTCACCGACGAAGCCGATAAGGTTGGGAAGACTAAAGAGCACGAGGTGATGGAGGTTTAGCCAGCCTTGGTCGCCTCCCTATCCGGCTTCACTGAAGAAGACGCCGAGTTGGCGCGGGCCGTCGCGGCACTTCCCAACGAAGCGATCCCGCGACACGTCGCCATGATCATGGACGGCAACGGCCGGTGGGCGGCGCGCCGCGGTCTACCGCGCATTGCCGGTCACGAGCGTGGGACCGATAACATTCGGCGGATCACCCAGACTGCCGGCGAGATCGGGATCCGATACCTGACCCTCTGGGCCTTCTCCACCGAGAACTGGCGACGACCGGCCGACGAGATCCAGGGGATCATGCGCATTCTCGGCGAAGCGATCGAGCGCGAAACCGAGGAACTCCATCGTCAAGGCGCCCAGCTCCGCCACATCGGCAGTCTCGACGGTCTCGCGCCCGATCTCCGGCAATCGGTCCTCGACGCCATCGAGCTCACCAAAGCAAACGACCACCTGATCCTCACCCTCGCGTTCAACTACGGCGGACGCCAGGAACTCGTGCACGCGATGCGGGAGATCGTCGCCTCCGGCGTCCAACCGGAACTGGTGGACGAGCAGCTCATCGGCTCCCACCTCTACACCCGCGACACGCCCGATCCCGATCTCATCATCCGCACCTCCGGCGAGTATCGAATGAGCAACTTCCTCCTCTGGCAGGCTGCCTACGCCGAGTTGCACTTCAGCCCGGTCCTCTGGCCCGACTTCGGCCCGAACGAGCTCCGCACGGCCGTCCTCGATTTCTCGCGCCGCGAGCGCCGCTTTGGCCACATCTCGGCCGCCGCTGCGTCCGGCCGCACCTGAGGCCGCCGTGCGTCAACGCTCAATAAGCTCTGTCGGCGTCGTCATCGTCGGGCTCGTGCCGGCATTCATGGGTGGACCCGTCTGGACCGTCGTGCTCGCCGCCCTCTTCACGATCGGGGCACACGAATATCAGGTACTCGCTCGGCACATCAGCCCGGGGACTCGGCCATTCGCGCTTGTCCTGGTTCCCGCCTTCGCCCTGGCCGCGGCCACCGGCGGCGGTGCGCAAGCTCTTCTCGGCATCGTCGCCCTGGCCGTTGGACTGCCGTTCTTCGAACTCATCCTTCGCCAAAATCTCAAGGGGGCATTCGAAGAGTGGGCACTCTCGGCGGCAGGAACGCTGTACCTCGGCGTGCCCCTATTCGCCGCCGTGGCAATGCGAAAGATGGGCGGCACGATCGACGCCGGGTGGCTCGACCACCTCGCTGGTTGGACCTCGCTCGGTTGGGCTGCGGCACCAAGGGGTCTCGCCTGGCTGTTGGTCGTGATTCTGATCACCTGGCTCTCCGACTCCGGCGCCTACCTCGTTGGACGCTCGTTCGGCCGACGACCACTCATCCCCGTCGTTAGTCCGAAAAAGACCGTCGAAGGTCTGGCCGGCGGTCTCGGCGCCGCCGCCCTCACCGGTGCCCTCGCCGTTTCCCTTTTTGGCCTGGACGTCTCTTGGGCAATCGGTCTCCTCCTTGGCCTCGTCGTCGGCGCGCTCGGCGTCGTCGGCGACCTCGCCGAGTCGATCATGAAGCGGCAAGCCGGCGTCAAGGACAGCGGCACGCTGATCCCTGGACACGGCGGCATGCTCGACCGCCTCGATGCCCTACTCTTCACCCTCACCGCCGGTTGGTACCTCGCGACACTCATCGATCGGATCGTAACGTGACCCTGACGTCGAATAAGCGACAAGCACCAGAAACAACGGTTGGCCGCAGGCAGCCTCCGTCAAACGCGGTCGGCGTCGCCGTCCTCGGCTCAACAGGCTCAATTGGCCGACAAACGCTCGACGTTGTCGCCCAGTTGCCGGAGCGTTTCCGTATCGTCGCCCTCGCCGCCGGTGCAAATCACGAACTGCTCGCGGAACAGGTCAGGCAGTTCCAACCGGATGTTGTCGCCCGCGACGACACCAGTGCCGGAGATCTTGGCCCAACAACCGCGACTTGCCTCTCCGGCTCGGACGGGCTTATCGCGGCTGCCACCCATCCCGACGCCGACATCGTCGTCGTTGCTACCTCCGGCCATGCGGCAATCATGCCCACCTACCGCGCCATCGAAGCCGGCAAGACCATCGCTCTCGCAAACAAGGAGACCATCGTCTGTGCCGGTGAGCTCATCATGCCGCTTGCCGCACGTCACGGGGTCGAGATCCGTCCGGTCGACAGCGAACACAGCGCCATCTGGCAAGCTCTCGGCGCCCCCAGGCGTGACGACGTCGCCCGGCTGATCTTGACTGCCTCCGGCGGACCGTTCCGGACAACACCTCGTGAGCAACTGGCATCGGTGACCGCCGAAGAGGCGCTTGCTCATCCCACTTGGCGCATGGGCGGCAAGATCACCATCGATTCCGCCACCTTGATGAACAAGGGCCTGGAATTGATCGAGGCCCACTGGCTCTTCGCCGTTCCCTACGACAACATCGATGTCCTGGTCCATCCCGAGAGCATCGTCCACTCGATCGTCGAATTCGTCGACGGCAGTCAACTCGCTCAGCTCAGCCTTCCCGACATGCGCCTGCCCATCCAGTACGCACTGACCTACCCGGAGCACGCGAGCGGCCCCTGCCGACGCCTCGATCTTGCCGAAGTCGGCGCCTTGCACTTCGAGCGTCCCGACCTCGACTGCTTCCCCGCCCTCACCCTTGCCCGACGAGCCGGCGAGCAGGGTATGACGTACCCCACGGTCCTCAGTGCGGCAGACGAGGTCGCAGTCGAGGCATTTCTCGCCGGCCGGATCCCATTTCTTGGGATCGCCGCGATCGTCAATGACGTGTTGGACGCCCACACGCCGTCCGCGCTTACTGACGTTGCCGTCGTGTTCGAAGCCGACGCCTGGGCACGGCGAATGGCGGCAAACCTTGTCTCGAGTATCAATCGCTGAACACAGACCAGCGGGCGCGGGTACTGACAAATAGAGTGACTTGTTCTATTCTCGTATGCAATCGGTCACCCTCCGGACTGAGGGCGGGCCCGGGCAGTGTGGGGTACCCCCTAGGTTACCCTTCCCCGGTCGATCACCGGTCGCCACCATCCGGAGCGAACCGCCGTCCCCACCGCCTGTCCCGGCGCCGGAGGACGGTCTCTTGCCACTTCAGCGACCGTCACGAGTGGGAGCGCGCGGCCGGGTCCCGTCGGCACAGCCGTACCAAATGAGCCTCGCCAGTAACCTTGAACATCACTACGACTCGCGCGCCAGTGTAACGGCTCCCACCCACGTCGCCCCACCCGCAACCAACGTCTCCGCGCAGTTTCCAAGCGTCGAACCGGTCGTCAGCACGTCGTCGACGAGAACAAATCGACCACCCGCGACTGTTTCGCCTTCTCTAATTGCGAAGGCCCCGCGGACGTTGGCACGCCTCGCCTCGGCGTCGAGGCCGACCTGTTGGTCCGTTGGCCGGCTGCGGACCAGCATTTCCCCGACCGGTATGGTTGCCGCCCTCCCGGCAACGTTGGCCAGGAGCCGCGCCTGGTTGTAACCGCGCCGGCGCTCCCGTTTCGTATGCAACGGCACCGGCACGAGCGCGTCGAAGGGCGGCAGATCGCCGAGCACAGGTAGAAGCATTCCGGCCAGGTGAACGGCCCGTGCCGATTCGCCCGCGTACTTGAAACTCCGGATGGCCGCGCGGAGCCAGCCGTCGTCCGTGGCCGCCGATCTCACGACCGCCAGCCCAGCCGGCAAGTCCTCGCAGCGGCACGCGGCCTGTGCCGGCGGAGCGCCACAGCGCTCGCACCACGGGCGGGCAAATCGCCCGAGCGCCGCGTCACAGTCGCGACAGACCCACTCTCCGCGCCGTCCGCAGCCGGCGCATCGACGCGGGTACAGCGTCTCGACGATGGCCTCGCCGCCGGCGCGCAAGAGTTCGCCCATGCGCATCATCGCGACTCCTCGGGTATCAGATCTTCCCGGCCCGAGACAACTCCACAATTGGTAGCGATTCAACGGCCGGATCGGCCTCGGCGGCCGCTTCGAACCGCGCCGTTGCTGCCGCGACGTCGTCCATCAGCGAGGCGTGGTCGACGTTGGCAAACGCGCCATCCTGATAGATCACCCGACCTGCGACCATCGTGAGACGCACATTGGCGCCCATCTCCGCATAGACCAGGTTCGGAACGAGGTTCCGCGCGGGCCGCATGACGACCGGAGCGAGCGGAGGGCGAGTTAGATCGAGCAGGATGAGATCCGCCTCCTTGCCCTCTTCCAGGGAGCCGACCCGATCCTCGATCCCGAGCACCCGCGCACCGTCGATCGTCGCCATCCGCAGCACCTGCCAGGCCGGCAGCGGCAGCGGACTTCCCGCCGCGATCTTAGCGAACATCGCGGTCGCCCGCATCTCGGCAAAGACGTTGTGCGAATTATTCCCGGCCGCCTGATCCGACCCGAGGGCGACGGCTCCGCCCGAATCGCGAAAGAGCCCTGCCGGAGGGACGACGCCGTCAATGATCCCGATCGAGTTTGAGCAGCACGCCATCCGCCCGCTCTTCTCGGCGACGAGGCGCACCTCATCGGGCGTCGCCGTCGACAGATGAACGGCGATCGTCTCCGGCGCGAGGAGCCCGATCGAGTCGAGATAGGGGATCGCCCGCAGACCGGCCCGACGCAGCGTCGCGTTGTTCTCCCGCGGATCCTGCGCGACGTGGAGGTGGATGAGCGTCCCCCGCTTGCGCGCCTCGTCCTGACAGCGCAGCAGCAAGGCTTCGGACACCATATCGGCCGCGATCGGGCCGAAGACGACCCTGATCCTTCCTCCGTCGTGGTCGTGCCAGCGCTCAAAGAGAGCGATCTCCCCCTCCAATCCGCGCTCGCCGACCGCCGGATCGAGCAGCGCCGGCTCACCCGGCCGCCAGCCCTGCTCCTGCCATCGCTCGCGTTGACTCCAGTCGACCTCGCTGACGCCCTGGCAGACAACGGCCCGATTGCCCATCCGCACGTGCGTCTGCACGAGATGCTCCATCGGGTACTCGTAGTCGCCAAACGTCGTCGTCCCTGCGGCGATCCCTTCCATCAGCGCCAGTGTCGTCCAGAGCGGCGCGTCGTCATCGAACGCGTGCCGCATCAGCGGTCCGTACGCGCTTCCCATCCAGGTCTCGACCTCTTGGGCGAGACCGCGCGCGATCGTCGCCGCCGAGTGGACGTGAGCATCGATCAGACCCGGCATCACCAAGCGATTCGTGGCGTCGATGGTCTGCCGCGCCCGATCGTTCGCTTCGATCGATTCGCGCGGTCCGACCGCCACGATCCTCCGCCCGTTGATCGCCACAGCTCCGTTCTCGACGAATCCGACACCATCGCCGGTCATCGTCAGGAGATGACCGCCGCGAATAAGCAAGTCGTACACGCAACGCTCTCCACGCTCCAACAAACTCGACTTCGAGCCGGCATCTT
>JAXDKI010000169.1:0-26721 GCA_034667245.1 Thermomicrobiales bacterium
TGGCGTTGCCGGCGACGAAACCGAGGGGTACCCCTTCCAGCCAATCCTCGACAATCTTGACGAGACTGACGGCACCGACGGCCGCCGCGAAGAAGCCGGCCAGGGTGATACCGATCTGGATCGTCGCCAGGAAGGCGCCCGGAGACTCCGCCAGGGCGAGCACGCGGCGGGCGGCACGGTTGCCGTCGTCGGCCATGGCGCGGAGGCGCGCTTTGCGCGAAGAGACGATCGCGATCTCGGATGCAGCCAGGAAGGCGTTGAGTCCGAGCAGGACGACGATGATCGCAATTTCGATGGCGATCGAAGACATTGCCAGTGCTCCTCCAATGGACGTCTGAGAGCGTCCTTCTCTCTATTGTCCCAGGGAAACGGCGGCGCGACATCCCGGCCAGGTGTCCGACGAGGCACCTTGAGTCTTTTAGTTTCGGCTAATCTTGAATTTAGTCTGTCGTAGCACTAGGATAACGGCATCGAACGGTCCTTGGCCGGCGTAGCGCTCACCGGGCCGTCAATGACCGCGAAACGATGCCAGGTTCCAATAGGTCGCCGAGGCGATCACCAAAACGACACCGTGCTCATATCCGACGTTTCCGGGCGGGAGCAACATGCTGAAGTCAATGCGATGGGGACTCCTCCTCTTGGTTGCCGGTGTCACGCTGGCGGGGTGCGGGGGGAGTGGAGGGAACGATAGAGGGGATCTGTCCGAGCGGCAGATCAACGCGGTCGCGACGATCGGGATGATCGCGGATGTCGTCGGCGAGGTCGGCGGCGATCGGGTCAAGGTGACGGCTCTGATGGGTTCGGGCGTCGATCCACATCTCTATAAGGCGAGCGAAGGGGACGTGAGCACGTTGGAGAAGGCGGACGTGGTTTTCTACAATGGTCTCCACCTCGAAGCGCAACTCGGCGAGGTCCTCGAGAAGATGGGAGAGCGGACGAAGACGGTCGCCGTCACCGATAAGATCCCCAGGGAGCGGCTGAGGACGCCGCCGGAGTTCCAGGGCAACCCCGATCCGCACGTCTGGTTCGACGTCTCGCTCTGGAAGATAACCGCCGAACAGATCCGCGACACGCTGAGTGAACTCGATGCGACACACAAGGCCGACTACGAGCAGCGGGCGACGGCGTATCTGGCGGAACTCGACGCCCTGGACACGTACGTCAAAGAGCAGGCAGCGCGGGTGCCGGCCGAGCGGCGGGTGTTGGTGACGGCACACGATGCCTTCGGGTACTTCGGGCAGGCCTATGGGTTCGAGGTACACGGCTTGCAGGGAATCAGCACGGCGTCGGAGGCCGGGACGGCCGACGTTCAGGCTCTGGCCGACTTCATCGCCGCGCGGGAGGTACCCGCGATCTTCGTCGAGTCCTCGGTACCGCCCCGCACGATCGAGGCGTTGCAGGAGGCGGTGCGAGCGCGCGGTTTCGAGGTACAGATCGGCGGCCAGCTTTTTTCCGATGCGATGGGCGACGCCGGGACACCGAAGGGAACCTACGTCGGGATGGTTCGGCACAACATCGATACGATCGTGACGGCGCTGGTTTAGGCGGGAAGGCGGGAAGGCGTGGAGGCGAGCACACTGCAAGGCGAGAAGGCGGGGAGGCGGGGTGGCGAGGATTTTGGAGTCCTCTCCTCCCCCTCACCTTCTCGCCACCCCGCCACCCCGCCTCCGGCGATCGAGGTGACGGACTTGACCGTCGCCTATCAGGACAAACCTGTGCTCTGGGACGTCGACGTCACGGTGCCGCCAGGGGTGCTGATGGCGATCGTCGGACCGAATGGGGCCGGGAAGACGACGCTGATCAAGGCGATTCTGGGGCTGCTGAAACCGGTCGCCGGGCAAGTGCTGATCTACGGCAAGCCGTATCGGGAACAGCGGGAGATCGTCGGCTACGTGCCGCAACGGGGCAGCGTCGATTGGGATTTCCCGACGAGTGTGCTCGACGTGGTGATGATGGGTCGATACGGGGCGCTCGGCTGGGTGCGACGGCCGGGGCGATCGGAACGGGACCTCGCTCTCGACGCGCTGAAGAAGGTCGGGATGGAGGAGTTCGCCGGGCGCCAGATCAGCCAGCTCTCGGGAGGGCAGCAGCAGCGCGTTTTCCTGGCGCGGGCACTGGTGCAGGACGCGCAGGTCTACCTGATGGACGAGCCGTTTCAGGGGGTCGACGCGACGACCGAACGGGCGATCATCGCGCTGCTTCGGGAATTGCGGGCGGTCGGGAAGACAGTCATCGCGGTTCATCACGACTTGCAGACGGTGCCGGAGTACTTCGATTGGGTCACGTTGCTCAATGTCCGACTGATCGCCAGCGGACCGGTCGACGAGGTGTTCACGGAACAGAACCTGCGGCTTGCGTACGGCGGACGGGTGGCGTTCCTGAGCCGGGGATTGGCCGATGACGCGGAGGCATCGGGCGATGGGCGTCAGGCGCCAGGAGACACGGTGTGAAAGGACGGTCCGCGAAATCGCGAGGCAGTCGGGGCGCGGTGCTGGGCGCCGCACTCCTGACGCCTAGCGCCTGATGGTTATGGACGTACTGCACGATCTTGTCTACGACTACACGCTGCGGACGGTAGCACTCGGCGCGGGAACGCTCGGGATCGTGAGTGGGGCGCTCGGGGCGTTCGCGGTGTTGCGGCGGCAGAGTCTGGTGGGCGATGCAATGTCGCACGCGGCGCTGCCGGGGATCGCGCTGGCGTATCTGCTAACGGGGAGCAAGGCGCCCCTCGTGCTGCTCCTCGGGGCGGCGATCGCCGGGTGGCTCGGCACGCTATTGGTGATCGGTATCGTCCGGGAAACGCGGGTGAAGTTTGACAGCGCGCTCGGACTGGTGCTGTCGGTCTTCTTCGGATTCGGGCTGATGCTGCTGACGTTCATCCAGCGCCGCCCGGACGCCTCGCAAGCAGGACTCGATAAGTTCCTGTTCGGGCAGGCGGCGACGCTAGTCGAGCGCGACGTGGTGACGATGGCCGTGATCGGGGCGATCGCGATTGGGGCGTTGCTGGGTTTGTGGAAGGAGTTCAAGCTCCTCAGCTTCGACCCCGATTTCGGCGCGACGATCGGCTACCCGATGCGGTTGCTCGACGTGGTGCTGACGACGTTGATCGTGATCGCGATCGTGGTCGGGTTGCAGACGGTCGGCGTGGTGCTGATGAGCGCGATGATCGTGGCTCCGGCCGCAGCAGCGCGGCAATGGACCGACCGGCTGGGCGTGATGGTGCTCCTCTCGGCCGGATTTGGGGCGTTGGCCGGGGTAGCCGGGGCGACGGTGAGCGGGACAACGGAGCGCCTTCCGACCGGACCGACGATCGTGGTCTGCATCAGCGGCATCGTCCTGGTCTCGCTCCTCTTCGCGCCCAATCGCGGACTGCTCTGGAACTGGTTGGCGCAGGGTCGAACGCGACGGCGTTTGCGTGGCGAGGCGCTGCTGGCCGACCTCTCGGTTCTGGCGTCACACCATGCGACCCTTGACCACGGACATTCGACGGCGGTCCTGCGGGCGATGAATCCAGGCCGCGCGGGGTTGGACAGCACCCTATCCGATCTGGCCGCGCGTGGACTGGTCAGACGGACCAACGGCGACCGTTGGACGCTGACCGAGGCCGGAAGATCGGTGGCGCTGGAGCAAGCAGGGAATGGGGGACAATTGGGTCCCTCGTCTGACGACTAACGACTGGCGACTGACGACTCACATGACCGACTCACAGATCGAGATCCAACTGATCGCGGCGGTGACGGCGGCGGCGTGCGCGTTGCCGGGGGTCTTCCTCGTGCTGCGGCGGATGGCGATGATGAGCGACGCGATCAGCCATTCGATTCTGCTCGGTATCGTGCTGGCATTCTTCGCGACGGAGAACCTGAACTCGCCGCTGCTGGTGGTCGGGGCGGCGTTGACAGGTGTGGCGACGGTCAGTCTGGTCGAGGTGCTGAATCGGACGGGGTTGGTGCGGGAGGATGCGGCAATCGGGTTGGTCTTCCCGCTCCTGTTCAGCGTCGGGGTGATCCTCGTCTCACGGTACGCGGGGAGTGTGCACCTCGACATCGACGCCGTGCTGCTTGGGGAGCTGGCGTTCGCGCCGTTCGACCGGCTGACCATCGGCGGGGTCGATCTCGGACCGCAGGCGCTGGTAATGATGGGGATCATCCTCGTCCTGAACGTCGCGCTCATTGGGGTCTTCTTCAAAGAGCTGAAGCTGGCGACGTTCGACGCGGGGCTGGCGGCGGCGCTCGGGTTCTCGCCGGGGATCATCCACTATGGGTTGATGACGTCGGTCTCGGTGACGGCGGTCGGGGCGTTCGACGCGGTCGGGTCGATTCTGGTCGTGGCACTGATGATCGGACCGGCGGCGACGGCGTATCTCCTGACGAACCGGTTACCGGCGATGATCGGACTGAGTGTGGCGATCGGGGTGGCGGGAGCGGTGGGCGGCTACTGGCTGGCGCACGAGTTGGACGCGTCGATCGCCGGGGCGATGGCGACGATGATCGGGGCGCTGTTTCTGGTTGCCTTCCTCTTCGCACCGGAGCAGGGGCTGGTCGCGATCGCACGGCGCCGGACGCGCCAGCGATGGGAGTTCGCCCAGACGATGCTGGCGATCCATCTCTTCAACCACGAGGGCCTGCCGAACGCGGTCGAGGAGAGCAGGGTAGAGCACCTTGACCGGCACTTGCGCTGGGAGCCGACGTTC
Source organism: Thermomicrobiales bacterium (assembly GCA_034667245.1). Classification (GTDB taxonomy): domain Bacteria; phylum Chloroflexota; class Chloroflexia; order Thermomicrobiales; family UBA6265; genus DATBFX01. Next base: position 4,691 of record JAXDKI010000169.1, read on the forward strand.
GCGGGCCGCGTGGTTCGTCTGGCCGAGCGCCGTGGGCTGATCGAAGAGGAGCGGGGAGAGCTGGCGTTGACCGATGCCGGGCGGGCGCGGGCACGCGAGGCGATCGTGGCGACGTGAGCGGTCGGGTCGGACCGTGGCAGATGCTCTGATGGTTGGTCGATCTGCGCGGGCTCATGTGGTACGGTCGTGACCGATGGTTACGGCGACGATTTCCTCCTCAGACGAATCCTCTTCTCTCCCCACGACAACCGAGCGCATCGATGCGCTGGCGCGGCTGCACCGCGAGTTGGCGGGGTGCGCCCGGTGCGTCGTGGCGGGGTTCATCCCGACGGCGTTTCCGATCTTCAAGGGGGAGATCGGGAACCGGGTGATGGTGGTGGGGCAGGCGCCGGCATGGTACGCGCACGAGCGACCGCTGCCGTACTCCGGCGCGACGGGGAAGACGCTGCGGGCGTGGTTGGCGCAGGCGGGGTTTCTCGACGACGCGCTGCACGGGCGGTTTTACCTGACGAGTTTGACGAAGTGCTTTCCCGGCGCCAGCGCGAGCGGGAAGGGGGACCGGGCGCCATCCGCCGCAGAGATCGCGCTCTGCCGGGGACACCTGGATGCGGAGATCGCATTGGTGCGGCCGGAGCTGGTGATCGCGTTGGGAAGGTTGGCGGCGACGGCACTGGTGGGTCCGGTGCCGCTGGCCGATCTGGTTGGGACGCTGCGGGAGGGGGAGCGGGCGGGGCATCGGTTTGCGGTGCTGCCGTTGCCGCATCCGTCCGGGGTGTCGCGGTGGCTGAACGAGCCGGCGAATCGGGAGCGGCATGCGCTGGCGCTGGGGCTCTTGTCGGAGCAACGGGAGCGCCACGGATTCTGAGGTGAGGCGCGGGTCATTCCCGCGCCGCGATGACCGAGCAGGGGTGGGACCGGCAGTTTGCTGCCGGTCCCACCGTTGGTTATGCCCGACGGCTAGTTATCTCCCAGGGTTTTGAGCACGGGGCAGGCGGCTTCGAGGGCCTGCTCGAGTTTCCTGGCCTCGCCGTCGGGATCGAAGACTTTGCTGGCTTCGACGAATTCCTCACCGGCGGCGGTGATCGCCGCGGCGTCGTTCGCTTCTCCCGCGTCGGCCAGGTTGTTGATGGCATTGCTGAAGTTCTGAAGGGCATCGGCAACGAGGGTGTTGAGCTCCTCGGCGGCAGGGGGCGGGTTGCTGTTGCGCTGGTCGTCGGCGAGGGCCTGCAGTTGGTCGGCGATCTCACGCGTGGCAACCGGGTCGATGGTCGGGTTGGGTTGGTTCTCGAGCGCGCTAATCGGTCCGACGATCGTCGGGAGTTGAGTGAGGCGGCCGACCATCTCTAGGGCCCACCGCTCGATGCCCTCGCAATCTTCCGGGGAGGCGGCTGCGGCCTCGGTCGGCTCTTCGGGTGGTTCGACGCTGGACGGCGTGGACTGGGGACCTGCTTGCGATGAGCCGGCGGCACCGGGTTCGCCGACGATGATCTGCTGCTGGCCGTAGTTCGGGGTGAAGATGACGGCCGCGATCTCGGTTCCGTTCAACAGCTGGTACGCGATGATGCCCGACTGCGATTCACCGGGGGCGAGCGCGTCGTTGTACTGGAAGTCGGGCGGGTTGGTGGCGTCGGTGCGGTAGAGGTACGACGGGTAGGCGAGGAAGCCCTGGGCATCGAGGAGATAGAAGGCACCCGGATCGGCAGCGAGGGGGCGGGTGCCGGTGTTGGTCACGGTGAGTTCGAGGACGACGTAGTGGGTGCCGCGCTCCGGAGGGCTGCTGGGGTCGTAGTCCTGGAAGGGGTCGACGAGCTGGTTGACGGTCACCTCTCCGACTTCGGCCCCTTCGGGTCCGAGGTATGAGACGTCGGTTCCGAGGGGAGTTCCGACGGCGCGCTCGTCGACGAGGGTGATCAGACGGCTGCTATCGGGTGCGAAGAGGATGCGTTCGACCTCGGCGCCGTTGAGCAACTGGAAGCCGACGACGCCGGAGACGCTGGCGCCGGGGGCGAGCTCGGCATACTGGAGGTCGGGGTCGGCGGCGGTGACGTCGGCACTCCGGTAGAGGTAGCTGGTACGGGCGACGAAACCGTCGGCGTCGACGAGGTTGAAGGCGTTGGGGTCGACGGTGACCGGAACGGCGCCGGTGTTGTCGACGGTCACGGCGAGGAGGACGAAGTGGAAGCCGCGTTGCGGCGGTGAGTTCGGGTCGTAGTCCTGGAAGGGATCGGTGACCTCGGTGACGGTGACCTGAGCAAGCTCGGTGCCCTCGTTGCCGATCCAGGAGACGGCGGTGCCGACGGCGGGTCCGCTGGGACCCCCGGCGACGGGGGAGCCGTCCTGGGCGGCGGCCGGAAGCGGACCTCCGAGCAACACGAGGAGCGCGAAGCAGAGCGTCGCGAGACGACGGACCAACGTGGTTCCTCCTTGGCGATGACCTGACACCCACCTGGTGTCGATCGTCCTCGGGGACGTTCGCTTAGGAGGTTACACGGGCGATCGCAGTCTGGACAAGACGCAATTGGTAACCCGTCGCGTCCCCTACCTCATCGTCAGCGAGAGCGTCGTGCGGCTGACGCGCAGGACAGATCAGGGCGGGCAGATGGCGACGAGCTCGTTGTAAAGAGGAGCAACGTCGGTCTGGAACTTCTGGCCAATCTCGCCCATGTTGGCGACGGCGACGAGCTGTTGGGCGGGATCATCGGCTTCGACGCCGTCGGCCAAGAAGGCGAGGGCCTTACTGACGTCGGTGTAGTAGTTGACAAGGACGTCGTTGAGGGCCTCCGCCTCCGCCGGCGGTTGGCTGTTGCGTTGCTTCTCGGCGGCGGTCTCGGCGTCGGCAGCGGCCTGGCGCAAGCGGGGGAGGTCGGCGGGGGTCGGTGTCTCCATGGTGGACAGTTCGTTGAGGAGGCCGACGAACGTGGTGAAGCGGGCATTGGTCAGATCGAGCCAGGTGGCGATGGGAGCACAATCGACTGTTCCGCCAGTGGTCGTGGCGGCGCTCGCGGTCGCGCCGGCCGGCGGAGTGACCGTGGCGGCACCGGGGCGCGGGGTCGGGCGCGGTTCGGCAGTGTCGCCGAGGGCGGCGGCGGTGATCAGGCGGTCGCTGGCGGGGAGGTAGACGACGGCAATGGGGGTGGTGCCGTTCAGGACCTCGTAGGCGACGACGCCGGTTGCCTCGGCGCTCGGTGCGAGCTCGCGCTGGTACTCGAAGTCGGGTGGCGTGGCGTTGTCAGCGCGGCGGACGCTGGTCGAACGGGAGAGGAAGCCGTCGGCGTCGAGCAGGTAGAGGTCGCCGGGATCGGCTTCGAGGGGACGGGTGCCGGTGTTGGCGATCATCGCGGTGACGAGGACGAAGTGGCTGCCGCGTTGGGGTGGGGAGCTGGGGTCGTAGTCGGCGAAGGGATCGGCGACGCCGGCGACGGTGATCTGACCGGCTTCGGTGCCCTCGGTACCGAGGAAGGAGACGGCGGTGCCGAGCGCGGGAAGGTCGGTGCGGCGGTCGACGAGGGTGATGAGACGGTCGCTGTCCGGGGTGTATACGACCTGGGCGATTTGGACGCCGTTGAGGACCTGGAAGCCGAGCGCGCCGGATGCCTCGGCGCCGGGCGCGAGCTCGCCTTGATACTCGAAATCGGGTGGGGTGGGGTCGCTGCCGCGGTAGAGACCGCCCTGGCTGTACAGGAAGCCGTCGGAGTCGACGAGGGCGATATCGTTCGGGTTGGCTTCGTAGGGCCGGGTGCCGGTGTTTGAGATGGTGACGGCGACGAAGACGAAGTGGAAACCGCGGTCGGGCGGAGAGTTGGGATCGTAGCCGTCGAATGGATCGATCAGCTCGGTGACGGTGGCTGTCGCGACTTCGGTCCCCTCGGTACCCAGGACGGTGACGGGGGTGCCGACAGTCGGACCCGTGGTCCCAGCAGCCGGTGTCGCCTGGCGGGCGGTCGCGGACTGGAACGAGACGGTCAGGAGCAGGAGCAGCGTCGCGACGAGAGCAAGAGCTCGGTGCATCGAGGATCCCCTCCGTGACTGAGCAGGCGCTTCGGCGTGAGGAACCGGTTGCGGTGCGCTCCGAGCGAGACAGGAGCGACGTGACGATTGACTTGGCTCAATGTCGTGTACGTTACACGGGTTTGGGTCGGTGGGCAAGTGGGGGATACTGCTGCTTAGCCCTGATTCGCTGAGCGCATGCGGAGGGCAGGATCGAAGATAACCCGCTTTGGCACGATTGTGTGCTGAGGCGACATGGCTGAGAGTGTTGTCCGCTGGTGCCGACGGGATTCGCGCGGCGCGAGGTGCCGGACCGAATCTTCGTTCCCACCTCGGCCAACTGCGTGGGTCGCGGCGGGGCGCTGGGCGGCCTGCGCGGAGAGTCGACGCGGGTGGGACGGCCCGCCGATAGCATCGCCGTGCCGCCGACCGCCAACGCTGCCACGCGGGGTGCCTGACCCCGGGCGGTTCTCCACTCCCTGGCCGCCACCCAGGACCGGCGCCGGCCGCGCGGCCGGCGCCGCGTTCTGCAGGATGCCCATCCCGCCCAATCCTCCCCGGCACGTGCCCCATTTCAAGCTCTTACGTCTCGACACGCAGTCACCGATCCGTGCTATCATGTACGTACACCCGCCGCTGCCCGACCGTACACACCAATCCCGAGGAGATGGCGCCGATGACAAGCCGGCACATATTGTGTTTACGTTGCGGTGAGGTATACTATCCCTTGCCCCTGGACCACAGTTGGTAGGTGGCCCAAGAATTGCACTACCGGATGTAGTGGTGGTTGTGGGGGCGGTTCGGGCACCGGAAGCCGGTTCGCGAAGCCCCTCCGGCGGCTCCTCCCGGCTCCCAGCCACCAGACAGATCAGCCCCGCAAACGAGCAGTGGCCGGCCACCATCCGGCGAAAGGCGGGGAGCCGTTGGGGGACGACGAGCGACGGGTCGAGGCACACGGGCAAACGGTTCGGCACGACGAGACGACACGCGGGAGACAGGCAATGAGCGACGCGGCACGCGCGGACTTCGGTGGACAATCGACGGGAGGTATGGGCGCGCCGAACGGCGGCCTGACCATTCCCCGCCTCTTCACGCAGGCCGGGCACGACCCCTTCGCCTCCGTGACCTGGAGCAAGCGCACCTCGCGCATCACCAACCCCGACGGCTCGGTCGTCTTCGAGATGAAGGACGCCGAGGTTCCGGCCGGCTGGTCCCAGGTCGCCGCCGACATCATGGTCAGCAAGTACTTCCGCAAGGCCGGGGTGCCGCAGGTCGACGATGACGGCAAGCCCCTCCTCAACGCCGACGGCACCCCCGTTCTCGGCCCGGAGCGCTCGGCCAAGCAGGTCATCCACCGCCTCGCCGGCGCCTGGCGCCACTGGGGCGAGTCCCACGGCTACTTCGCCTCCCACGACGACGCTCAGGCCTTCTACGACGAGCTCGCCTACATGCTCGTTCACCAGATGGCCGCGCCCAACTCCCCGCAGTGGTTCAACACCGGTCTCGCCTGGGCCTACGGCATCGACGGCCCCGCCCAGGGCCACTACTACGTCGATCCCCAGACCGGCGAGGTCAAGGAAAGCCCCGACGCCTACACGCACGCGCAGGTCCACGCCTGTTTTATCCAAAGCGTCGACGATGACCTCGTCGCCGAGGGCGGGATCATGGACCTCTGGGTCCGCGAGGCGCGCCTCTTCAAATATGGGTCCGGCACCGGCACTAACTTCTCGAACATCCGCGGCGAAGGCGAGAAACTCTCCGGCGGCGGTACCTCCTCCGGACTGATGAGCTTCCTCAAGGTCGGCGACCGCGCCGCGGGCGCGATCAAGAGCGGCGGCACCACCCGCCGTGCGGCCAAGATGGTCGTCCTCGACGTCGATCACCCCGACATCGAGCAGTTCGTCGGCTGGAAAGCGCGCGAGGAGATCAAGGTCGCGGCGATGGTCGAGGGGCTGAAGGTCCTCTCGCCCGAGCAGCAGGCGCTGGCCGCGAAACTCGGTCTCAAGCTCGAATACGACTTCAACGGCGAGGCCTACCAGACCGTCTCCGGCCAGAACGCCAACAACTCCGTCCGCGTCACCAACGACTTCATCGACGCCGTCGAGAAGGACGGCGAGTGGCAGCTGACCCGCCGCACCGATAATGGCAGCGTCTTCAAGACGATCCGGGCGCGCGATCTCTGGCACCTGATCGCCGAATCCGCCTGGCGCTCGGCCGACCCCGGCATCCAGTACGACACCACCATCAACGAGTGGCACACCTGCCCTGCCGGGGGCCGCATCAACGCCAGCAATCCGTGCTCCGAGTACATGTTCCTCGACAACACCGCCTGCAACCTCGCCAGCCTCAACCTCATCAAGTTCGTCGACGTCGAGAGCGGTCAGGTCAACGTCGAGGCGTACCGGCACGCGGTCCGGCTCTGGACGGTCGTTCTCGAGATCAGCGTTCTCATGGCTGGCTTCCCGAGCAAGGAGATCGCGCGCCTCTCGTTTGATTACCGGACCCTCGGGCTTGGCTACGCCAACATCGGCACCGTCCTCATGCTGCGCGGTCTCCCCTACGACTCCGACGAGGCCCGCGCCTTCACCGGCGCCATGACCGCGATCATGACCGGCGAGAGTTACGCCACCTCCGCCGAGCTCGCCAAGCATCTCGGCGCCTTCCCGGAGTACCCGGCGAACGAGCGGTCGATGCTCCGCGTCATCCGCAACCACCGCCGCGCCGCCTACGACGCCCCGGTTGCCGAGTACGAGGGCCTCTCCGTCACCCCGATGGGGATTGATGCCTCCCTCGCACCTGCCGGCCTGGTCAAGGCTGCCCGCGAGTCCTGGGATCGCGCCCTCGCCTGGGGCGAGCTCCACGGCTACCGCAACGCCCAGACGACCCTGCTCGCCCCCACCGGCACCATCGGTCTGCTGATGGACTGCGACACCACCGGTGTCGAGCCCGACTTCGCCTTGGTGAAGTTCAAGAAGCTCGCCGGCGGCGGCTACTTCAAGATCGCCAACCAGAGCATCGAGCCCGCCCTGAAGAACCTCGGCTACGGCGCCGACGAGCGCAAGGCGATCCTGACCTACGTCCTCGGCACCCTCTCGCTCGACGGTGCCCCGCACATCAACCGCGAGACCCTGAAGGCAAAGGGCTTTACCGACGACGACCTCGCCAGGGTTGAGAAGGCCCTCCCCGGTCTCTTCGAGCTCCCGGTCGCCTTCAACGCCTGGACCCTCGGCGAAGAGGCCCTCGGTCGCGTCGGCATCTCCCTCGCCGACGCCAGCAAGCCGGGCTTCGACCTCCTCTCCGCCCTCGGCTTCAAGCGCACCCAGATCGAGGAGGCGAACGAGCACATCTGCGGCACGATGACGGTGGAGGGCGCGCCGGGTCTGAAGCCGGAGCACCTGCCGGTCTTCGACACCGCCAACCGGTGTGGCAAGAAGGGCACCCGCTTCATCCATCACCTCGGCCACATCAAGATGATGAGCGCCGCCCAAAGCTTCCTCTCCGGCGCCATCAGCAAGACGATCAACATGCCCTTCGAGGCGACGATCGAGGAGATCACCGACGCCTACCACGAGAGCTGGAAGTACGGCCTCAAGGCGATGGCCCTCTACCGCGACGGCTCCAAGCTCAGCCAGCCCCTCTCGACGAAGTCGAGCAGTCGTGCCGACGACGACGCAAAGAGTCGCGAAGACGTCGAAGCCGAGATCGCCCGCCGCATCGAAGAAGCCGTCGCCGCCGTGAGGCAAGAAGGCGAGGAGGCGGAAAGGCGAGAGGAGACGCTGGTCGCCCAGGTTGCGGAGCTGGAACGAGAACTGGCGGACGCGAAGCGCAAGCTCGCGGTCACGCCTGCCCGTCTTCCCGCCCTGGCGGCCGAAGCTGCCCCGGCCCGCCGCCGCCTGCCGGCCAAGCGCCACGGCTTCACCCAGGAGGCACGCGTCGCCGGCCACAAGGTCTTCCTCCGCACCGGCGAGTACGAGGACGGCTCCCTCGGCGAGATCTTCATCGACATGCACAAGGAAGGCGCCGCCTTCCGCTCGATGATCAACTGCTTCGCGATCTCGATCTCCAAGGGCCTCCAGTACGGCGTGCCCCTGGACGAGTTCGTCGACACCTTCACCTTCACCCGCTTCGAACCGCAGGGCATGGTCAGCGGCCACCCGAACATCAAGATGGCGACCAGCATCATCGACTACGTCTTCCGCGTCGTCGGCCTCGAATACCTCGGCCGCACCGACCTCGCCCAGGTCCAGCCGCACGAGTTGGAGGATGACGACACGGACGGTGCCGGCGACGCCACGGTTGACTTCGGGAACTGGAACGCGCCAGAGGCGACCGCCGAACCCGCCCCGATCGCCCCCGACTCGGATCCAGCCGCCTCCTCGCCGGCCATCGCCTCCTCTGCCGTCGCCACTCCGGCCGCACCCACCACGTCGAAGCCCTACGCCAACGGCCACTCCAACGGCCACGGCAACTCCCTGAACGGCCTGCAGGTCCAGGCGTCTGTTGCTCCCGCGGCCCCCGCAACGGCGGTCCTCTCCCCCGCCAACGCCGTCGACGCCCAACTCTCCGAGTTGATGCGCGACGCCCCCTTCTGCGACGTCTGCGGCCACATCACCATCCGCAACGGCGCCTGCTACAAGTGCCTCAACTGCGGCAACAGCCTGGGGTGCTCGTAGCATCCGAGACAGGATCGCGTCGACCGCGCCGCCCGGTGACTCACCGGGCGGCGCGTGATCTCCCTGATTCTTCGGCGTCGAGGTGCCGCGGTTTGGTGACCTTCCTTCACATCGGGGGATACGACGCACTCTTGTAGACCTAGGGCAATGCTCACCAGGTAGTCACAAGCGGTAACTTCTTCAAGGAGGGCAATGGTAGTCCCCACCCTCTTCTGCTTCGCTTCTTCATCTAAAAACTACTCTCGTGCCGCCCGCGCCCCGGTCCGGTATGCTCTCGCCTGAGGAGGCAGAGGGACCGGTGAGTACCCATCTCGACATCGAGCAGCCTGGGGCGTTGCTCGACTACCTGCGGCAGACCGGGCGGATCGAACCCGGCGAGGAGCCGGCGATCAGCGTCCTGGCTGGCGGCGTCTCGAATCGGACGGTTCTCGTCGAGCGGCCGATCGGCGAGGCGTGGGTCGTCAAGCAGGCGCTGGCCAAGCTACGCGTCCAGGTCGATTGGTTCAGCCCGCCAGAGCGCATCCACCGCGAGGCGCTCGGTCTCCGCTGGCTGGAACAGATCGCACCGCCGAACACGACGACTCCGCTCGTCTTCGAGGACCACGAGTTCCACCTGCTGGCGATGCAGGCTGTACCGCATCCGCACGAGAACTGGAAGACGATGCTGCTCGGCGGACGGCTGGACCCCGGCCACGTCGCCCAGTTCGCTCGCCTCCTGGGCACGATCCATCGGCGCGGTCACGAACGGCGCGCGGAGCTCGAATCGGTCTTCGCCGACCGCGGTTTCTTTGAATCGCTCCGCCTGGAGCCGTATTACGGCTACACCGCAACCCAGGTGACGCCGGTCTCATCGTTTCTCACCGACCTGATCGCGGCCACCCTTGCCCGACGCGACACCATCGTCCACGGCGATTACAGTCCGAAGAACATCCTCGTCCACGACGGCCGGCTCGTCCTCCTCGACCATGAGGTCATCCATTTCGGCGACCCGGGATTCGACCTCGGTTTTTCTCTCACCCATCTCCTCAGCAAGGCACACCACATTCCGGCCAGGCGCGCCGACTTTGCCGCCTCCGCCGTCTCCTACTGGACGTGCTACCGCGACACCCTCGGCGACGTCCCGTTTGCCGCCGAGCTCGAACCTCGTGCTGTCCGCCATACCCTCGGCTGTCTTCTCGCGCGCGTGCGCGGACGATCCCCCTTGGAATACATGGACGGCGAGGAGCGCAGCCGTCAGGCAGATGCGGTCGTCCAGCTGATGACCGACCCGCCGCCGACGGTCGCCGAGCTCGCCGAACGCTTCGTCGAACTCCTGGAGAACTGAGACGATGCCGATCATCCGTTGTCTGACCGCCCTCGAAGTCCTCGACAGCCGGGGCCGCCCGACCGTCCAGGCGACCTGCGAGCTCGCAAGTGGAACGCGCGGCACCGTCTCCGTTCCCTCCGGCGCCTCCACCGGTGCCGCCGAAGCCCTGGAGCTGCGGGACGGCGACCCGGCGCGCTATCGCGGGCTCGGTTGCCGTACCGCGGTCGGTCACGTCAACGGGCCACTCAACGAGGCGCTGAGCGGTCACGACTTCGACTCCCAGGCCGTCATCGACCGAGCGATGCTCGATCTCGACGGCACACCGAACAAATCGCGCCTCGGTGCGAACGCGATCCTCGCCGTCTCGCTCGCCTTTGCCCGCGCCGTCGCCGCTGAACGTGGACTCCCGCTCTACCGACACTTTGCCTCGCTCCTCGCGGCGGAGACAGGGGGGCCCGAGGACATTGCTGCGCTGCCACGCCCGACGGTCAACCTCTTCAGTGGCGGCAAGCATGCGGGCGGACAGGTCGAGATTCAGGATGTCCTGATCGCCTCAAAGGCGGCGACGGTCGAGGCGGCGATGGCGGAGACGTACGCCGTCTATCAGGCAGCCGCCGACCTCTGCCGGTCGCGATATGGCATGCGCGCCCTCGTGGCAGACGAAGGTGGACTCGCCCCCGATTTCCCCAACGTGGAGACGATGCTCGACGATGCCGTCGCGGCGATCCGAAACGCCGGTCTTGCGCCGGGCAGAGACGTTGCCCTTTGCATCGACGTCGCCGCCAGCCACTTCTACGCCGACGGGCGCTACCACCTGGCTGGAGAAGCGCTCACCAGCGGGGGCATGATCGACCGGATCGCCGTCTGGCTCGACCGTGCCCCGATCGTCAGCGTCGAGGACGGACTCGCCGAGGACGACTGGGAGAACTGGCCGGAACTCCGCTCCCGACTCGCCGGTCGCGCCCTCGTTCTCGGCGACGACCTGCTGACGACCAACCCGAACCGCATCCGCCGCGCCGTCGACGCGGGCGCCGCTGACGCGCTCCTCCTCAAGGTCAACCAGATCGGCACGCTCACCGAAGCGGCCGAGGCCTGCCGTCTCGCCCGCCAGGCCGGTTGGCGCGTCGTCGTCAGCGCCCGTAGCGGCGAGACCGAGGACGACTGGCTGACCGACCTCGCCGTCGGCTGGGGCGCCGATGCCCTCAAAGTCGGCTCGATCACCCGCTCGGAGCGGCTGGCCAAGTGGAACCGGCTCCTGGCGATCGAGGCGGAGACGGGGTTACCGGTGGTGAACTGGCCGGGATAGGGACACGTCAGCCCGTCTCGACAACCACCGTTTCGGCCGGCGCGTCGCGGACCAGGCGGCGCATGGAGGGAGCCGCCTCGTGGTCCGGCACGCGGAGGGCGATCAGGGCGCCGAGGACGGCAAAGCCGGCAGCGGCGAGGAAGGCGGCGTGGTAGGCGGTCAGATTCGGCACGGCCCTCCCCAGGGCGTCCTGGCGGGTCGGGCCGACGAGGGATAAGACGCTGCTGAGCACGGCGACGCCGACCGCCGCGCCGAGTTGACGCTGGACGCTCATCAGCATCGTCGCGCGTCCGGTCGCTTCCCGGGAGATGGTGGTGAGACTCGCCGCCTGGTTGGGGATGAAGACGTAGGCCATCCCGGCACCGAGCAGGAACATCAGCAGCCGGACCAGCCAGAGGCTGCTGTCGAGATCGACGAAGCAGAGCAGCGAGATTGCCGCCGCGACGCCGGTCATCCCGCCGGCCATCAGGCGCCGCGGTCCGACCCGTGGGTAGAGGCGCGCCACGAGCTGGGTCGAGATCACCACACCGAGCGCTTCCGGAAAGACCGTCAGCCCTGCCGAGAGCGGCGACGCCCCGCGCGCCTCCTGGAGAAAGAGCGGAATCAAGAAGAGGACGCCGATGAAGCCGGCCGTGGCGCAGCAGGAGACCACCAGCGTCGTGCGGAACAGCCGGTTGCCCAGGAGCCGCAGTTGAACCATCGGCGCGGCAACGCGCAACTCGACGATCACGAACGCGGCCAGCACGAGCGATCCCACGACGCCGCAGCCGACGATCTCGGGTGAGGACCAACCGCGCGACGGTCCCTCGCTCAGCGCGAACATCGTCAACCCGAAGCCGCTCCCAGCGAGGAGGAACCCCGGCAGATCGAAGCGTCCGGCGGCCGGCTCGCGGAGATCGTGCAGGAAGAGCGCCCCAAACAGGAGTGCGCTCAGTCCAACCGGGACGTTCACGTAGAACGTCCACCGCCACGAGAACTGCTCGATCAGCAGTCCGCCGAGGATCGGCCCGGAGGCGGGGCCGAGGATGGTGGCGAACATCAGGATGCGCGCCACGCCGATCCGTTCCTGCGGCGGGAAGGTGCGGTAGAGCATCGCCATCCCGACGGGAGTGAGCAAGCCGCCGCCGGCACCCTGCAGCACACGGAAGAGGATTAGCTGATTGAGGCTGCCGGCGAGACCGCACAGGGCCGAGGCGGCGGTGAAGAGCGCCAGCGCGAGGAGGAAGATGCGCTTGGCGCCGAAGCGGTCGCCCAACCAGCCAGAGGCGGGAATAAAGACGGCCAGACTGACGAGGTAGCCGATGACGACGCCCTCGATCGACGCCGGCGTCACCCCAAACTCCCGGCTCAGCGTGGCCAGGGCGACGGTGACGATCGTCGAGTCGAGTGAGTTCATCAGCATGCCGCAGACGTAAACGACGGCCACGACGAACTTCTGGTTAGGCTGGCGGAGCGACAAAGGTCCCCTTCAACTGACTACGGACTACTGTCTACTGGCAACCGGCTCACCGTCCCCTTCGGGGATCAAACGCATCGCGTAGACCATCGCCGATGAAATTGATCGCCAGCACCGCGATCGTCAGGGTGAGTCCCGGGATGATGGCCAGTCGGGGATAGGTCATGTATTCGGAGCGGGATTCGTTGAGCATGTTGCCCCAGGTCGGCGTCCCCGGTTGCACGCCGAAACCGAGAAACGACAGCGACGCCTCCGCCAGCATAAAGATCGCGACGTCGAGGGTGATCGAGACGATGATCGGCCCCAGCACGTTCGGAAGCAGATGACGGAGGATGATTCTCCGATCCGGCGCCCCGATCGAGCGGGCCGCCTCGACGAACTCACGCGCCTTCAACGAGAGAAATTCGCCGCGGATGATCCGCGCCAGCCACATCCAGCTGAAGAGACTGAGGAAGAGGATAACCCCGGTGACGGAGATGCCTTCCAGCATCGCCGCCAGGATCAGCAGCAGGAAGATGCCCGGGAAGGCGAGCATCAAGTCGACGAAACGCATCAGCGAGCCATCGATCTTGCCACCGTAGTACCCCGCGATCGCACCGATCACGGTCCCGATCGTCACCGTCAGGACCGCTGCCGAAACGCCGATCCAGAGCGAGAGTCGCCCGCCGTAGATGAGACGGCTCAGCTCGTCGCGCCCCAGGCCGTCGGTTCCGAGCCAATGGTCCCCGTTGGGCGGAGCCGTGATGTTGAAGAGGTCGATCTCGTTCCGCCCATACGGGGCGACGAGATCGGCGAAGATCGCGATCAGGACCATGAAGGTGAAGATCACCAACCCCGCCAGCGCCAGCTTCGCCCTCCGCAACCGCATCCAGGCGAGCTGCATCGGCGTCCGCGCCGGTCGCGCCGCCACGTCCGGAACCAGCGCGCCAAGGGGCTGAGCGGCGGCGGATTCGGCACTCATCCGTTCGTTCCCCTGGACTCGGTAATCCCCACTACGCCAATGCTGGTATCTGTCATCCGTCAGTCCGTCAGTCCGTCAGTCCGCCTGTACGCCTCTCCGCCTGTCCGTCTCGTCACGCGTACTTGATCCGGGGGTCGAGGATGCCGTAGATGAGATCGGCGATCAGATTACCGATGACGATCAGGACGGCACCGAGGATGAGGATCCCCATCAGCACCGGGTAGTCCCGCTTCGTGAGCGCATCGTAGAAGAGCCGTCCCATCCCCGGCCAGGAGAAGACGGTTTCCGTGAGCACCGCACCGGTCAGGTAGAGCGGGATGTCGATGCTGACGACGGTCACGAAGGGGACCAGCGCGTTCCGAAGCACGTGGCCCCAGAGCACGGTCTGGTCCCGCAAACCTTTCGCCCGGGCCGTCCGCACGTAGTCCTGCCCGAGCGACTCGATCGTCGACGACCGCACGTAGCGACTCCAGCTCGCGATGCTCCCGATCGCGATGGTGAAGGCCGGCAAGACGAGGTGCTTCGCCAGGTCCAGCGCTCCGCCTCCTTGCGCGCTGTGCATACTCGCCGACGGCAGCCAGCCGAGTTTCACCGCGAACAGGATTTGTAGCATCAGACCGAACCAGAAGACCGGCATTGCCAGTCCGAAGTAGGAGAGGAAGGATGTGAAACTATCGAAGATGCCGTAGGGCCGCACCGCCGCCAACACGCCGAAGACGAGTGCGACGATGAGGGAGAGGGAGAGACCGGTCAGAACCAGGTAAACCGTGTTCGGGAAGACGTCCCAGATCACGTCCCAGACCGGTCGGTACTGCGAGTACGACATGCCGAGATCGCCCTGGAGGAGATTGCCGAGCCATCTAACGAGTTGGACGTGCTCCGGTTGGTCCAGGCCCATGTTGTGCCGGATCGCGTCGAGTTGCGCCTGGCTCATGCGGCTGTTCTTGACGTAAATCGTGTCCGGTCCGCCGGGGGCCAGGTGCATGAAGAGAAACGAGAGAACCGCTACGCCCAGCAAGAGAGGAACCGAGCCCAACAACCGGCGGATCACGAAACGAGACATCACCGCACCAGCTTGGAGGTAGAAGTGGCAAGTGGGAATGGTCCACTTGCCACTTCCACCTTATAACTCGTTACTGCGTGAGGTACCACTGCTCGACGTTCCAGAGCAGGTTGGTGAAGGCACTCGGCCAGAAACCACCGATGTTCTTGGCGACCACTGGGTAATCCCGGGACCAATAGATGAATATGACGGGGAGTTCTTCGTGGAGCAGTTCCTGGATCTGCCAATAGAGCTGCTTCCGCTCTTCCTGATCGACAGTCGTAGCAGCGCGGTAGGTCAGGTCGTCGATCTCGGCCTGGAAGTTGAACGGAAAGAAGTAGGCCGGCGTGTTGAAGCCGGAGCAGGTCGGGCAGGTCGGGCGCTGGGTTGAGTGCCAGTAGGGCAGGTCGTCCGGATCGTTGCCATTGGTCCAGGTGTAGAGACCAGCGGTCATTTTGTCGGTGTAGGTGTATCCCTCGGGCCCAAAAATCGTGGAGACGTCCTCGAAGTGGACCTCGGTCTTAATGCCGATCTCGTTCCAGCTCTGGGCGATGATCTGGACGATACGCTCAGTCTGCGAACTGCCCGCCACCGCCCACAACTCGATCTCGAGTTTCTTGACCGGACCGGTCGCGGGACCGTTGGGGTCGGGCGTGTCAGGGGCCGGCGTCGGTCCCTCCCAGATGCCGTCGTCACCCTGTGTCAGACCCGCTTCGGTCAGGAGTTGCTTTGTCATCTCAGGGTCATAGGGGCGTGGCTGAATGTTCGGGTTGAAGGCCCAGTTGATCGGGGCGATGTCCGCGACCGAAGGCAGCACACGGTTGCCAAGAAGTTGCTCGATGATCTGGCGCGAAGGCGTGGCGAAGTCGAGCGCCTGCCGGACCTTCGTCATCCGCAGGAAATCGATGTGCTTGAGATCAAGGTGTTGCCACGACTGCGTGTCGTGCTCCAGAACGATTACGTTGTCGTAGGCAACCGCTTTGTCCGCGTCGAGCGCGCCGAGGGCACCCGCGCTCCCGCAGAGTTGTACCTCGCCGGTCTGCAACTGGACGAGCAGCGTGTTGGTATCCGGCACGATGCGGTAGATCACCCGATCGAGATGCGGCTTGCTGCCCCAGTACGTCTCATTGCGGGCCAGGACGATCTGCTCTTTGGCCTTCCACTCGACGAACGTGACCGGTCCGGTCCCAATGAGACGCTGCCGTCCGAACTCTTGCTTGAAGGCGTCGAGGCCCTTGGCAATTTCAGATGACGGAAGTATTGGTTGCCCGGCACCGACATAGGTGAGGAACGGGGCGTAAACCTCCTCGGTCGTCATCACGACCGTCAACTCGTCGGGCGCCGTGATGTCAGTGATCTTATTCCAGCCAATCTGCTGCCATGCTCCAAAATCCGTATTCATGATGATCTTCCAGCAATCGATGACGTTTTGGGCAACGAGGGGATCGCCGTTGTGGAACGTGACGCCCGGCCGGAGCTTGAAGGTGTAGGTCAGGCCGTCCGGAGAGATGGCAAATTCGGTCGCCAGGGCGGGCTGCAGCGTCTGCGTGCTGTCATATTCGAGCAGCGATTCGCAGACCCCGGAGTAGACGTCAAACGTTGTCGCGAGGTACGTCAAGTACGGATGGAGCGTGTCGGGCTCCTCGGACGTACCGACGACGATCGTTCCCCCTTCCTGCATCTCGCCTTCGGGCTGGGTAGGGCCACTAACCGGCACAGGTTCAACATCCTGCGCGTGTGTCAATGTCGCGCGGCGACTATCGCTCGGTGCCCCCTTAACCAGGTCCGAGGTCGCGTGGAGCATGACACCGACGACAGGTGCGCCGATCCCGAGCGCGAGCGCTCGCTGGACGAGCGCCCGCCGGCTGATCCGGCCATCGATCCGCGCCTGGACCAAGCCGTTGACGTCGTTCAGCTCCTCGGCGTCAATCGGTTCGCCCGGTTGCGGGAAAAGACGGATCATCGATTGCTCCCTTCGCAAAGACTCAGGGCCTGAGTTAGCGGCTTTCGTGTCGCGGGTAGCCTAACATTTACCTGCCGGCCCGTCTTCGCAACCGCGGCACAGAAGCCGGAATGCTGCCATGAGGCAGTTGCCTTACGTGGCGATCCATCGTTCAGTGCGCGATCCGCCTCACTCCGTTAGGTACCACTCCCGGACATTCCAGAGCAGATACGTGAACGCGCTCGGCCAGAAACCGCCGACGTTCTCCGCGGCGGCCGAGAATCCCTTGTCCCAGAAGAGGAAGAGGACCGGTACCTCCTTGCGGAGGAGTTCCTGGATCTCGAAGTAGAGGGCTTTGCGCTTCTCCTGGTCGGTCTCGGCGGCGGCGCGGGAGGTGAGGTCGTCGATCCGTTCCTGGAAGTTGTACTCGTGGAAGAACGCGGGCAGGTTGCCGCCAGGGCCGGTCGGGCTGGTCGGGATCTGCGACGAGTGCCAGTAGAACATGTTGTCGGGGTCATTCATATTGGACCAGCGGTAGTAGCCCGCCGTCATACGGTCGGAGAACTGATACCCCATCGGCCCCCAGAGGGCACCGCGGGGTGCGAGTTTCGTCGTCGTCCGCACCCCGACCGCGTTCCAGCTCTCGGCGATCAGGTCGAGGATTCGCGGCGCCTGGCGATCGTTCGCCTCCCCCCAGAGCTCGACTTCGAAGCGCTCGTCGTCCCGCTCTCGCACGCCATCGGCGCCGACCTTCAGCTTGGCCTTATCCAACAGGGATCGTGCCTGTTGGGGATCGTATTCGCGGGGCTTGAGGTCCGTGTTGTAGACCGAACTACCGGGAGCCTGGTCGGCGAAGGCGCGATATCCGCGACCGCCCAGCACCTCGTCGATGATCTGCTGCGACGGCGTCGCGTAGTCGAGGGCCTGGCGCACCGCCGTTTCGCGGAGGAATCCCATCTGCTTGAGATCAACGTGCCCCCAGGTCAGCCCGGCGTACTCAAGCAGAGTGTAGCCGTCGACCTGCAGGGCCTGGTCCAGGAGCGGCTGGCCGGGAGTGCCGACCCGGCCGGCGACCTGGATCCCTCCAATTTGCAGCGCCGCGAACTGGCTCTCGTGGTCTGGAAAGACGCGGACGGTTAGCCCGGTGAGCTTGGCATTGGCGCCCCAGTAATCCTGGAAGCGCTCCAAGACGACGTCGCCTCCCCGCTGCTCGACGAAGCGAAACGGTCCCGTGCCGATCGGGGAACGCGCAAACTCGCGCCCAAACCGCTCGGGATCTTTTCGGACCTGGCGCGCAGGACAGATGACGCCGTTGTTGAACGACCCGACGGCGATGTTCGAGAGGAACGGTGCATAGATCTCGGACGTCGTCACCACCAGCGTCGCGGGATCGGGCACGTCGATCTTGGCGATCTTCTCCCAACCCAGGCGGGACCAGGCCGGCAGGTCCGGGTTGACGATCATCTCCCAACTCTTGACGACGTCGTCCGCGGTGAACTTGTCGCCGTTGTGGAACGCCACGCCCTGCCGCAGCTTGAAGGTATAGGTCAGCCCGTCGTCCGAGACCTCGTAGCTCTCGGCCAGTGCCGGCCTCAACCGCTGCTTGCTGTCGTAAGAGAGCAACCCCTCCATAACGCCCGAGAGCACGTCGAACGACTCCGGATGGAGGTAGAGGTTCGAGAGGTAGGGATTGAGGGTGTCAATTGAGCCGACCGTCCCGGCGACGAGTGTCGCCCCGCGCTTCGCCTTGCCCTTCGGCGCCGTCCGCTTCGTCGCCGGTACTGCCTGGCGAGCCTCCTGGATGGTCGGTCTGCCGAACGCCATGTCGCCGGTCGCATGGAGGAGGACGCCGACGACGGGCGCGCTCAGCCCCAGCTCCGCGGCACGTCGGATCAGGTCGCGCCGGGACAGCCGCCCCTGTCGGCGAGCGACAATGAGATCGTTGGCCGAATGGAGTGATCCGTCGAGGGTAGCCTCGCGGTCGGACCGGTCGTCATCGCCGGGCGAGTGCATCATCGCGCTTCCTCTGTGGTTGTTCGGCTCGGGGATATCGGAGCGGGCGGTTTCCACGGATCGATTGTAGTACACGCGTCTTCGCGCAAGGTGCGCCGAACCGATTGACGCGCGCGGCACCACTGTCCGAAGATGCCCCCGGTCGCCGTGACCGCAAAGGAGGGCGCCATGAGCATCGCCACCCGGCGCTACACACACAAGGATCTGGACGAGACGCCCGACGATGGCAAGCGGTACGAGATCATCGGCGGAGAGCTGATCGTGTCGGCTGCACCCGTCCGGAAACATCAAAAACTCTCATACAGATTCACACGGCTGGCCGGCGACCACGTCGATGAACGCAACCTGGGCGAGGTCTATTTCGCTCCGGTCGACGTCGAGTTCTCGGAGGAGGACGTCGTCCAGCCTGATCTGCTGTTCATACGCGCAGATCGCCTTCACATCTATCGCGGCAACACGGTCTACGGACCACCGGACATCGTGCTGGAAATCCACTCTCCGTCGTCGAGCGAGCGTGACAGGACGGAGAAGTTTGCCCTCTACGAGCGAAGCGGTGTGCCCGAATACTGGCAGGCCGATCCCGATGGCCGCACTCTTGCGATCTACGCAATGAACGCCTCCGGGCGGTACGAGCGGATCGAACCGATCGACGGCATTCTGCGCTCGCGAGTAGGTCCGGAGTTGATAATCGACGTGGCAGCACTGTTTGCCGATCTCTAGCGACGGGGAAAGGAGCGAACGATGACCGAGGCTGCAGCCAACGCCGAGGTACGAATCGAATATTGCACGTCTTGAGGGTACCTGAAAAAAGCCGCCAGGCTGGCGGAGGGGATTCTCGACGAATACGCGGAGTTTCTACCGGGCGGCGTGACGCTGGTGCCCGGCAGCGGTGGCATCTTCGAAGTCACCCTGGGAGAGCGCAACCTGTTCTCCAAGGAGCGCATGGCGCGCTTCCCCGAGACCGGCGAGGTCGAGGAGAAGCTGGCGAAGCTGTTCGAAACCGAGGAGCCGGTAGCCGGTAGCCGGTAGCCGGTAGCCGGTAGCCGGTAGCCGCCCTCACCCCCAACCCCTCTCCCGACCGTGGGAGAGGGGAGCAGGGGAGACCGTATTCCTCCCACTATCGGCTACCGGCTACCGGCTAACGTCGGGCTGCTTGCCACTCGGCGGCCAGCAGATCGAAGACATAGTCGCCGACCATTTCGCCATTCTTCTGTCCGGTCCAGGCCACCGTCCCGGCGTCGCGGTATCCCTGCTTGCGCAGGGCCGCCGCCGAGCGACCGTTCGGTTGCCAGACGTACGACTTGACCATGTGCAAGCCGAGACGTTCGAAGGCGTAGGCGAGCAGGAGGTGCTTCGCCTCCGTCCCGTACCCTCCCCCGCGGTACTCGGGACGGAAGAGATCGGTCTCCGTTTCGGCCGTCCGGTTGATCCAGTCGATGTCTTCCAGTCCGTTGGAGCCGATCACCTCGTCGTTCTCCCGCAGGCAGATGGCGAAGCGGGTCCAGTCGGGTGGGTCCTCTTCGGCCAGCCTACGGTGCATGGCGGCGACCGAGATCGGACTCCGTACCGGGCGGCCGTTGTCGAAGAAGGTTTCCGGCTCGCGCCGCGCCCAGTAGGCGAATTCGTCGGCGTCGTCCGCTTCGACCGCGCGCAGGTAGACCCGCTCGCCGACCATCATCGCGTTGGGCGGCGGGTCTCCTTCGATGGGAGGGAACGAGCGCGGTGCGGGCGAGCGAACCTCTCGCTCCATCGGCCCCTCCTCCCCCTCCGGCGGCAGCCCGAGGCGGGCGACCCAGGCGGGATGGAGCGCCTCGTAGCAGACCAGGTCGCGCCGCACGCCTTCGCTCAGGATCGCCTCCCGCAGCCGGTACGCCTTCCGCATCCCGATCTCGGCTGCCGTCGCTTCGACGATCGACTCGCCCGCCTCGACGTCGAGCCAGACGCTCATCAGGTCACGCTCCATGAGCAGATAGGGCACGAGCAGACCGACGAGCTCGGCCTTGACCGCCTCCCTCGTCTCCGCGCCGAGCGCAGGATTCGCGTGGACGCTCGCATCCGCCCAACGCCACCCCTCGATCCGATAGTGGACCGACCCGACCGGCACATCGTCGCTGCGCCGGCAGGCGATCAAGCGATATTCGGCCTTCCGCGCGTTCTCGGGAACCTCTTCTTTTAGCCGCTCCTCCAGCACCTCGCTCGGGAGTGGAAACGGGGAGGGATACCAGGCCGCACCCGTCTTGGCGTCGTCGGTCTCGATCCCTCGTAGATAGAGCGTCGGTCCAACCAGGAACGTCTGTCCCTCGCTGCCGCGCTGTGGCGTCGAAGCGCTCATGCGATGGCAACCTCTGCTTTCGGTATCGTCGCCGGCAGCGTCAAGAGCCGTCCGTAACCGTCGATCGCGTCGTCGATTCCGATCCGGCGCAGGGCAGCCCAGGCCCCGGCCTGGTTGCTCGTCACGACCGGTTTGCGGTACCGCGTCTCGATCCCGGCGATCGCCTCGACGACGTGGAAATTCGTGCAGCTGACGAAGATCGTATCGGCTCCCGGGCAATTGGCGATGGCGACGAGTTTCGCCGCATCCACCGGTTCGAGGCGGCCGATCTCGCGGTCGGTCCCGCAGCCCTTACCGACGATGCTGGGGACCTGGAATCCGCTCGCCTCGAAGAACGCTTGCTCGATCTCGTTCAGCTCCGGCAGGTAGGGTGTCGCGATCGCCAGACTTCTGGCGCCGAACGCGTGAAGGGCGGCGAGGACGGCGGTGGTGGTGGTGGTCGCGGGGATTCCGGCCGCGCGCTCGATCCGACCGATCAACTCCCGGTCCCAACCGACGCCGTGGACGAGACTGCCGGTCGTGCAGGCGAAGACGATCACGCCGACCTCAGCCCAGGCGAGTTTTTCGGCCGCCTGTTCCAGTTCGTCGTTTGCCAGCATCTCGGCGAGCGCCACGGGGGTTACCTCTCCGCGCGGCAGCGTGATCGGTGCCGGATAGACCGCGACGCCGTCCGGCATCAACCGCGCGTACTCCGGCAGCACGCTCGTGTCGGTCGCCAGCGTAATCAGCCCGATCCGTCCGCGTGCCCCGTACATTGCTCCTCCTTGCCGTACCGCCCGCGGGTAGACTGACACGAGCCGGACACCGCGGCAAGGAGGCAGTGTTCCACTCGGGAGAACGTTACCCCGCCGGCGTCGCCATAATGTCTACATCAAGGGTGCCAGGCATCCCCTCGGTCAGCAGCGACGAGATGAAGATCTCGATCGGTTCGTCGGTCTGGTTCTCGGCGTAGTGGATCAGCCCCTCCGTCTCGACGACACTGTCGCCCGGGTGGAGATCGGTCTCACTGCCGT
>JAXDKI010000170.1:0-25294 GCA_034667245.1 Thermomicrobiales bacterium
CGATGGCGCGGCATAGTTCGGAGATCAGGAATCACAACGGGCGGCATGTCGGGGATCTGCGAGCGGCATTTAAGTTGGAGATGGCGTAGGGATGCTGAGGTAGTCGCGGGCATGTTTGACGCGGGATCGCCGCATGGCGATCTGCGGGTTACGAAGAGAGGTCCTTCGCTGCTCTCAGGATGACTTATGAGGGATATTCCCTACACGAGCATCTTGAGCGCAGCGAATGGCCTCTTTGTCGCTCGTTTGTTAGTCGTGCGAGCCAGCCAAGACCGGTTCGGTCACGCTTACCTGGACGGTTTTGAGGGCGCCGTTGAGCGGTAGGGCGCGTTGTGCGCCTTCGGGGAGGGTTTGGGCGGCGGCGCCGACGAAGTCGCGGAAGAGTGGGTGGGGGTTGGTTGGGCGACTGCGGAACTCGGGGTGGAACTGGGTGCCGACGAAGAACGGGTGGTCGCGCAGCTCCATGATCTCGACGAGCTGACCGTCGGGGGAGACGCCGCTGGCGACGAGGCCGGCTTGCGTCATCGCCGGGCGGTACTCGTTGTTGACCTCGAAGCGGTGACGGTGGCGCTCGAAGACCATCGGCTCGCCGTAGGCGGTCGCGGTCCTGGTGCCGGTCTCGAGGCGGCAGGGCCAGAGACCCAGCCGCATCGTCCCGCCCATCTCGACTCCATGCTGGCCCGGCATCAGGTCAATCACTGGTGCCGGAGTTTCGGGGTCGATCTCTGAGGAGTTTGCGCCTTCCAGACCGAGGACGTTGCGGGCGAATTCGATGACGGCCATGTGGAGACCGTAACAGATGCCGAAGTACGGGACGCCGTGCTCGCGGGCGAAGCGCGCGGCGAGGATTTTGCCCTCGGTACCGCGGGGACCGAAGCCCGGACCGACGAGAACGCCGGAGACGCGTCGGAGCGCCCGATCCATCTCCTCCGGCGTCGAGGTCTCGGAATTGACCCACACGATCTCGACGTTGACGTCCTGGGCGAGACCGGCGTGGGTGAGTGATTCCGCGATGC
Source organism: Thermomicrobiales bacterium (assembly GCA_034667245.1). Classification (GTDB taxonomy): domain Bacteria; phylum Chloroflexota; class Chloroflexia; order Thermomicrobiales; family UBA6265; genus DATBFX01. The sequence goes on from JAXDKI010000170.1 coordinate 1,017, forward strand.
TCATGTAGGAGTCGTGGAGGTCGACGTACTTTCCGACGAGGGCAATCTTGACCGTGCGCCGGGGAGTCTTCAGCCGATCGACCAGCGACCGCCACTCTTCCAGGTCCGGTTGGCGCTCCTCGAGGTCAAAGTGGCGGGCGATGTACTCACCGAGACCCGAGGCTTCCAGCATCAGCGGAACCTCGTAGATCGTCTCGGCGGTCGGCATAGGGATGACGGCCTCGGGCTCGACGTCGCAGAAGAGGGCGATCTTCTCCTTTACCTCGTCCGGGATCTCGCAGTCGGCGCGGCAGACGATGACGTCGGGTTGGATTCCCATCGAGCGAAGCTCGCGGACGCTTTGCTGCGTCGGCTTTGTTTTCAGCTCACCGGTGCTGCCGATCTTCGGCAGAAGGGTGACGTGGATGTAGAGGACGTTGCCGCGGCCGACTTCTCGCCGCATCTGGCGGATCGCCTCAAGGAAGGCCTGCCCCTCGATGTCACCGACGGTGCCGCCGACCTCCACGATGACAATGTCGGAGGAGTGCTGCCGGGACGCGAGCCGAATGCGACTCTTGATCTCATTGGTAATGTGGGGAATGACCTGAATCGTGCCGCCCAAGTAATCGCCCCGCCGCTCTTTGGCGATAACGGCAGAGTAGACCTGCCCGGTAGTCACGTTTGAGGCGCGCGACAGGTTTTCGTCGATGAATCGCTCGTAGTGGCCGAGGTCAAGGTCGGTCTCGGCCCCATCGTCGGTGACGAAGACTTCGCCGTGCTGATAGGGCGACATCGTCCCCGGATCGACATTCAGATAGGGATCCAGTTTCATGATCGAAACGCCGGCGCCCCGACTCTTGATCAGCCGTCCGATCGACGCGGTCGTGATGCCCTTGCCCACGGACGAGGCGACACCACCGGTCACAAAGATGTACTTCGGCATGATGGTCCTCCAGACCAAAGAAGCCTTCAGCCTTTAACTCTCAGCCGTCAGCAGCGCGCTGACCGGCGACGACACGTCGGACGAACGGTCTGGGGGCGACCACGTCGTGGGGTTGACGTCTCGTTACGCAAGACGCACGCCAGGCGACGGTTGCCGGATGCGAGAGAGGCGACGCTGATGCGCCGCCTCTTGGCTCAAGCTGATGAATTGCGGGGGGGTGCTGATCCGGGGCGGCCGATTCGGCGACCGCCCCAAGACAGCCGAATGCTTCGTGTTTACGCCTGACGACCGACGTTGGACGGCTCATCTCCGTGCCGCCTCGCTTTCGGGCTTGAGGACGACGACGCGCATCGCCTCGCCGAGCTCGGATTGCCGAATGACCAGCTTGTCTTCCGCGGCGGGGAGCTCGACGCCGAGCAGCTTGCAGAAGGCATCGACCCCTCCGAGATTGGTGTCGCCGATCTCGGTGGCGTACTGCATCGGGATAACGATTTTCGGTTCGAGCTGACCGATGACCTCGACCACCCCGGCGGGGTCGAGAACGGTGCCGCCCCCAGCCGGGACGAGCAGGACGTCGCAGCCGGCCATCGCCTCGGCCTGCTCCTCGGACAGGGCATGACCGAGATCGCCGAGGTGGCAGATCACCATCCCCTCCACCTCGATCAGGTAGACGGTGTTGTACCCGCGCTCCTTACCTTTCTTGTCGTCATGGTAAGTGCGGATACCTGTGATGAAGACCTCGTGCAACTCGTACTCGCCGGGTCCGTTGACGAGTTTGTACTCCGGCTTGACGGCGTCGAGGTTGGCATGACCTGGGTGATCGTGCGAAACGGTGACGATGTCGGCGGTCTGCTTCGGCATCGCGTAGCCGGTAACGCGGCCAACCGGGTCGGTGAGGACGGTGGCCTCCCGCGCCTTGATGCGAAAACAGCTATGTCCGAACCATCGGAATTCCGCCATGAACCAACAACCATCCAGGCAACCGCGAGATCCGCGGCCACAAGCATGCGCCAACACCAAACCACGGGGGGAGGGTGACGCCTAACTGACTCCAGACAAGGGGGCTTGCCAGCAAAAACCGGAGCGCCGGTGACACGTCACGGCGTCCCAATTTCAACGGCCTCTTACATTGTACCACGCCGATATAGGTCGTGGGAAGGGGTTTATAGCGCGTACGTTCGCATAGATTGGGGTCGATGGGCGTGCGTCCGCGGTGAACCTCATGGCTCTCCGTCCGAGCCGTCTTCGCTCTCCTCATGTTCGCCGAAGAGTTGGTCCAGCACTGGTTTGACGACGTCGTATCCGTAGCCGCGACGGACGAGAAACGCGCCCAGTCGTCGACGGGCGACCGCGGGTTCGAGACTCCCGTACGTTCGCAGTTTGGAGCGTCCGAGTTGGAGCGCGGCTGATGCTTCGTCGAGCTCGGTCTCGTCGATCGTTTGGCGGATGGTCTCGCGGTCGACGCCCTTGAGTCGAAGTTCCTGTTCCAGGAGACGGCGACCACGAGGCTTGTTTGCCTCCCGGTTCTCGACCCAGTAGCGAGCGAACGCGTCGTCGTCGACGTAGCGCCAGCCTTCGAGTTTGGCGACGGCGGCGTCGATCGTTTCCGGAGGGAACCCTTTGCGCTTGAGTCGATCGCGAACTTCGCGCTCGGAGCGCGGGCGACGAGCGAGCAGATTCAGGGCCGCACCGACCGCCTTCGCCTGCTCGTCGAGGGCCCGCAGGCGGGCAATCTGGTCGTCGGTCAGCTGGTCGCCAACGCGGAGGCCCTCCTGCACGGCGACGAGCGCGGGGAGGCCGAAGGCGAAGGCACCGTCGAGGAACAGGCTGACGCGTTCGGGGTCGCGCTGCTGATGCTCGATGGCGGTGATCCGTTTACCGGTCGGGGAGATGTCGATCACCGGATGCCTCCGGACGGACATCCGCCAGGATGTCATGATGGCCGGTTGGTCGCGCTGGACACCGATTGAAAACGCCGCGCAACCAGCACAGCGGTGCGGCGGTCTGCCGCGTATTCTATGAGGGTACGGCAGACCGTTCACGTCAGGGGTGGGAGGGTCCAATGGGTGTGGAGACCGCAGCTCCACCGTGGCTTGCTCATCTGCGAGCCACTGAGTTTCCAATGAGCTCGCGGTGGGCGTACCTCGACCATGCCACCGTCTCGCCGATGCCGGCACGGACGACGGCAGTGCTGGCTGAGCGGATCGCGACGCTGCAGGACCCGTCACGGGAGACGGGGCAGCGGGAGGCGTACGCAGAGGAAGCGCGTCAGCGATTGGGCCGACTGATGAATGTGCCGACGGCCCAGGTGGCGCTCCTCACAAATCTCGCGGAGGCGATGGCAACCGTTGCCAACGGTCTGCGGTGGTCCCCCGGTGACGAGGTGGTGATCCCGGAGCAGGAGTTTTCGAGTCTCGTCTATCCCTGGCTCAATCTCGACCGGTTCGGCGTGCGGGTCGTGTTCGTGCCCAAAAGTGGGCCAGCGACCGAGTTGGAACAGATCGAGGCGGCGATCACCCCGCGGACGCGGGTCGTGGCGGTCAGCCACGTCGAGTTCCAGAACGGTTTCCGGCACGACATGGAAGCGCTCGGCCGGCTGTGCGCGGAGCGTGGGGTGCTGTTGGCGGTCGACGTGACGCAATCGCTCGGTGTTCTTCCGGTCGACGCGCCGGCATGGCGAGCCGACGTGGTGGCGGTTCACGGGTACAAGTGGCTGATGGCGATGCACGGGATCGCCGGGCTGTATGTCTCCGAAGCGGCGATGGCGAGGATTCAGCCGACGGTGCCGGGGCGTTCGAGCGTCACCGGCGGCTTCGAGTCGCTCGACTTTGCGCTCGACTGGCATCCGGATGCGCGGCGCTACCAGAGCGGCGGGCCGAACTGGTTGGGCGCGGCGGCGCTCGCGGCGTCCATCAGCTTGGTCGAGGAGATCGGCATCGAGCGCGCGGCCTCGCAGGCGGCCTCAGTAGCGGACTTGGTTCTGACGGGGCTACGCGAACTGCCAGTCGCGATCACGACGGATCTCAGGGCGGTTCACCGATCGCAGATCGTCTCGTTCACGACCGGTTCGGTTGACGCGGACAAGGCACTGGTCGCGGCGGCTAAGGATGCCGGGGTGTTCTTGGGGCGGCGCGGGATGGGGGTCAGGGTGGCGGCGCACTATTGGAACACGGTAGAGGACGCGGAGCGCGTCCTGGAGTCGGTCAGCGCATATCGGCAGTGACGCTCGGCCAGCCGTGCCGATCCGATCATCTCAGACCGGCCGAAACCGGCTGGAAGACGTCTCTCCGATCACCCGGTAAAAGTCGAAGCCAGGCCGATCGTATCCGACAGGTAAGGTGAGCTGTCAGTTAGGGTTCGGATGGTGTGGTGGCCTCGAGACCACGGAAGACGCGTTCGAGGAGTTCTAGGCCGCGATCGAGTTCGGCGATGTCGCCGGGGGTAAGGCCGGCCATTTCGGTGGCGACCTCCGCGACGAGTGCTTGCTCGACGGCGATGCTGACACGTCGACCTTCATCCGATAGGCAGAGGCGAAGTCTGCGGCGGTCCAGCGGATCGTTTTCGCGGTGGACGTAGCCACGCCGTTCGAGGCGGTCGACGATACCGGTGAGCACGGTTGGGGCAACCATCAAGCGACGCGCCATCGCACTTAGCGTCGCGCCCTAGGTACGAATCAAATGGAGAACAGTGAGCTGCTGCAGACTGAGATCGCCAGTCAGGCGCGTCTGAAGGGCGCGGGCCTGTGCCCAACGCGTAAACCGAGGCAGGAGCCAGAAGAGGCGCTGAGCGTGCAGATTCGTCGAGTGGGTCCGTTTCGATCCTTTGTCTAGATCGAATTGTTCCGTCGTTCCTATCATGACGACGACTGCCTCTGATTGAGACCAGGGGAGACAAGACCGAATGGTCTCATCGTGCATGTTCCAGTTGGCACGTAGCCTACCAGATGCGCGCGTGGCGTCCGGTATTCCTTGGCGTTGCTTAGTAAGGGATCTCTTCGGCGGGCGGGGCACCGTCGAGGCAGAGGGGACAGCGACCGGTCGGGTAGGCCAGGTAGAGGGTGTTGAGCAGGCCGAAAACTGGGTAGCCGGCGATCTCCTCGTCGGCGGAGTTCCAAAGAGTGCCAATGCCAATCACCGTCGCGCCGAGTTCGTCCACCATCGAGGCGAAGCGGGACATCGTCTGTCCGCTGATGACCAGGTTATCGAGGAGGAGGACGCGGCGGCCACGGATGAGATCGACGAGCTCCTCGGCAATCGTCAGGTCACCCGCTTTCGGCGTCGCATCGACAACCTTCGCCTTCGGTTCGAGGAAGTACGCGACCCACTGGGCAAGACCAGCACCCCAGATCGACGGCGTGGCGACGGTGTCGACGTGATCGACGAAGAAGCGCTTGGCGATGGCGTAGCCGAGCCGGCTGGCGAAGAGGGGATCGGCGAGTAACAAGTCGCGATCGAGCAGTCCCGCACTGTGGCGGCCGGACCGGAAGGCGAAGTGGCCCTCGCGCAGCAGTCCTTTTTGCCGGATCTGAGCGAGGATCGTGGGATCGATCGTCATCATCGACTCGCTCATCCGTCTCACCCTCGGCGCATTAAGGCTGTCGGTCCAGGCGTTTCGACAAGACCGAACGCCCGCGGACCGGGCGACAGCGGCGAAGCATAGCATGGGCCGAAAACGCCTCGACCGCCGGGAAGGGGCCGGCGGTCGAGGCATCGGGAGGGGATCGGAATGGGCGATTTGGGAGGACAATCACTGACCGGAATCCGTCCCTCGCTCGTCGGACGGCGGCAGGCGCGGAGCACCTCGGTCGTTCAGCGCCGCATTACGAAGACGTCGAATCCGCTCGGAGTCGAACCTGAGCACCTCGATGGGGGTCGGGACGTTGGCCGTACCGGAGGAGGCTTCGACGACCAACGTGCCGCCATCTTCGATGATCCGAACTTCGCGATAGCCTCGAACATCGAGCCAAGCGCCGACGGCGCGAAGGCTATCTTGATACGTAGACGTCATCGAGAGCTGACGCGCCATTAGTGCCACCGTCCACGAGCAACCGCCGAGGGCCGTCGCCGCTCCTCTGTGACGTTCAATCGGCCGCCTGGGAGGAGCCGCAACTCCGGTTTCGTCGGGGTTTCGACTTCTTCGCCGGAAGCAACTTCCTGTTCTTTCAGTAGCCGTCGGAGTCGCCAAACGAGTGTTTGCCAGGGGCGCTCGCCCTCCGGCGGTTCGTGGTTTCGGACAAGGGACAGGGCGGGTGCGGGATCGCCGATTTCTGAGCGATTCCGCTCGAAGCGGGAGGACATGGGCTTTCCTCTATCAGACGGCGAGCTGGTATGCCATCACGAGCACGACGATCGCAAGCATCAGGGAGGCGATGATGGGCAGCCCCTCGATAACCAGGAGCTGGGCACTCCGTGCCAACGTTCGCTTCGGCGGCAGCGAGAGAGCGAGGGGCTGGTAGGTATACGAACGGTGACTTCCCATGATGGACCTCCGTATGGATCTGTCGAGACCAGCAGGGCGCCAATCGGTTATGCGCGGCTGAGCCCGGCGTTCAGCGCGACACGGCGGCCGCGAGGCCGCTGAACGCTGGAGAACCCGGTTTCTCGTCGTGTCGCGGTTGATGCCCATAGCCGCTTTGGACTAGCCCGTTTGGCTATGGACTCCTATGACTTTTATCCTATGCAGAATGAGATATAGGTCCATGGCCCGACGGTCATGTGCCGTCAGGACTAACGTCCTGTCATCACTGGAGAAAGGGCGTCAGCCCTCGCGGGCGGCGAGAGTCTCGACCATCTGAAGGAGCGTGTGCCGAGCTTGATTCGGACCTTCGCCCGTTGCGGCGTGGAGCGCCTGTCGGGCTTCATCATGGAAGGTCCGCACCTCGGTCTCAACCGCCGTGCGAATGTCGTGTGCGGCAAGGAGCCCGAGCACGCGCTGGATTCCGACGGGGTCGATCTCGGTGCTCGCGTAGAGGGCGCTCAACTCTGCGCGCGTGGCGGAGTCGGCCCTCTGGCGGAGGAGCAGGATTGGCAAACTCTGCTTGCGCCGGCGGATGTCGTCGGCGGCGGCCTTGCCGGTCGCGGCGGAGGTGCCCCAGATGCCGAGCAGGTCATCGCGTACCTGGAAGCCGAGACCGAGGGCACGGCCAAAGGCGCCGAAGCGATCGGCGACCTGGTCGGGCGCCCTGCCAACCAGTGCCCCGGCCCAGGCGGCGAATTGGACGATGGCAGCGGTCTTGCCGCCAATCATCGCGAGGTAGTCGGCGGGGGTGACGTCGTCGCGGCCTTCAAAGCTGAGGTCGAGCGCTTGACCGGTGACGATGTCGACCGTCATCTGGTTGAAGGCGGCGGCGAGTCGGAGTGCCAGGGCCGGCGATGTACCAGTCTCCACCAGGCGGAGCAGAGCCAGCTGGGCGGCGGCGAAGAGCGCGTCTCCGGCGTTGATCGCCTGACCGGCACCCCAGAGGGACCAGACGGTCGGGCGGTGCCGACGGCTCGGACTACCATCCTGGATGTCGTCGTGGATCAAGGTGAAGTTGTGGAGCAGCTCGATCGCGGCGGCGAGCGGCGCGGCGGTCCGTGGATCGCCACCGGCGGCGGCACAGCTGAGGAGTGCGACGCCGGGGCGGATGCGTTTACCGCGATCGACGGCGCCATTGGTCATCGGGGCCAGCGTCTCGTCGACCCAGCCGAGGTGATAGCGCGCCATCCCGCCCAGCAGGGACGGAGCGCGATCGAGGGCCGCGACCGCGGCGACCAGGTGGGGCTCGATCAGTGCGTCGACGTCGATGCGAAGCGGCGATTGGGAGGTCAAATCCGGTGCGGTTGCGACGTGCGGGGTCAAGGCTGGTCCTGCTCTCTGGCTCTGACGCACGCCGCCTTGGCGCGCTCGACGCGTAGCTTACTCGGGAGTTGCGCGCCGCGTCGTCGGTCGTGGGCGAAGGATGGGCAACAGCGCATCCATGCCCTTGCCGCCGACGTACATTAGAGTAGGACGGCGCCGCATTTGGCACCGTGTCCGGTGTGTCGTTCGACCTGCTCGCTCATTGCGGGAGGACGGTGGGACACCGGGAAGGAAAAGGACGGGAAGGCGCGATGTTCTTCGATCCCTTGTACCTGATCTTCATGCTCCCCGGATTCCTGTTCATGCTCTGGGCACAGAGCAAGGTGAAGGGGACGTACCACAAATACAGTCGCGTGCCGAACTCCGCTGGAGCCACCGGAGCCCAAGCGGCGCGGCAGGTGCTCAACAGCCAGGGGCTCTACGACGTACAGATCGAGCCGATCCCAGGTGAGCTGACCGACCACTACGACCCGCGATCGCGGGTGCTCCGGCTTTCGCAGGGCGTGTACAACGTTCGTTCGATCGCGGCGATCGGTATCGCCGCGCATGAGGCCGGTCACGCGATCCAGCACGCGAAGGCGTACGCACCGCTCAAGGTGAGGACGGCGATCGTTCCGGCGGTCAACATCGGCTCGAATCTCGGGTTCATCCTGCTGCTGATCGGTATCTTTCTTCAGATCACCGAACTGGCCTGGGTGGGAGTCGGGCTGTTTGCCTTGACGACCGTCTTCGCGCTGATCACGCTGCCGGTCGAGTTCGACGCTTCGCGGCGGGCGAAGGTCGCGCTGGCGCAGGTGGGATTGGTCGACGGCGGCGTCCGCGGCGGCGAGGAAGCGAAAGGCGTCGCGAATGTCTTGAGCGCGGCGGCCTGGACCTATATTGCGGGGTTCGCGGTTTCGCTGCTGCAACTGCTCTACTGGATCAGCCTCCTGACCGGGAGCTCGCGTCGCAGCGAGTAGTCGCAATAGCTGACAAGATCGTTTCACGACGACGGCCGCGTGCATTGAGCACGCGGCCGTCGCTTTTTCGTCGGTCGGATTGTCTCCGCACCGAGTCCACCGAACGGCCACGCCCCGCCCCGATTCGGAGCGCCTCAGCCACGCTGAGGCGGGTCCGCCTTGAATGAGATTCGAGGCTTCCCCCTATGTGGCCGACTGGGCACTCGCTCTTCGCCCGTTCGCACGCGGACGGAGGCGGAGACCGGTGACCAACGTGACTCCGATCAAGACGATGCTGAGGCCGAGTAGGGTGGCGGTACCGATGGATTCGTCAAGGAAAAGTGCGCCCCAAAGGACGCCGAAGATGGGAACCAGGAAGGTGATCGTGAGCGTCTTGGTCGGTCCAACACTACTGATGAGAAAGAAGTAGAGCAGACTGGCGACCGAGGTGCACAGCAACGCCAGCGCTATGACAGCCGCGGCGACACCGGGGGTAAGCGAGAGATCCTCCCGGCCGACTATGCCTACCGGTATCAGCACAGGCGCCAAGACCACGGCCGCGCCGAACTGCTGACCGATGGCGAGCGTCAATGACGGTGTGCCGGCGAAGGCGCTCTTGGCATAGGCACCGGCGAATGCGTAGGAGATCGCGGCGGCGAGTGAGGCGGCCACCGATGCCGCAAACGCCGCGTCGAAAGGAGCTCGGTTCCAGCCGAGTAGCACGACGACGCCGGAGACGCCGATTGCCAGACCAATGATCGTGCGAACCGTAGGACGCTCCCCGAGTCGGGCGGCGACGACGGCCACGGCGAAGAGGGGAGTGGTCGCGTTCAGGATGGCTGCGAGCGAGGCCGTCATGTTGAGCGCCGCAGCTGCGGTGAGCGCGTAGGGGATAGCGCCGTTGAGTGCGCCCAGAATCAGGAAGGATCGGGGTGTTCGGCGCCAGTCCGTGCCGTGCCCGGTGAAGCGGGCGAAGAGAAGGAGCGCGCCCCCCGCAATCAGGACGCGCAGGAAGGCGACAACGATCGGTCCCAGAGCCGGCGCGGCGATGCGGAAGAACATGAAGGAGCCGCCCCAGAGTGCCGCGAGGAGGAGAAGTGCCCCGATCTCTTTCGGCCTCAAGGACGCCCTCGGTTGCGAAATTGAAGAGGCGGCCATGACGACCGCCATCGGATCCCTCTAAGGACGGTGATCCTACCTTGTCTTCGCGCGGAGCGCTATCCGGATCGCGCGGTCGATTCCACCAGAGAGGCAGCGTCGAAGAACGGACGAGATCCTTTGCTCGGCTCGGGAAGGGCCGTGCGATTCCAGCGCGTCCCGAGCGGAGCAATCTGGGTTAGGCGACGGCGAGGGCGCGGTCGAGAGCCTTGCGGTCGAAGTCGACGACGATGGCGTCGCCGATGACGAAGGTGGGGACGGTGCGGTAGCCGCCGCTCCAGGTCTCGACGAGCTCGGCGGCCCCGGGCGTCTCCTCGATGTCGATCTCCTCGTAGTCGACGCCGAGTTGCCGCAGGTAGCGCTTGGCGACGAAGCAGTCGGGGCACCAGGAGGTGGTGTACATGCGCACCCGTGGCTGCTCCGGCTCGGGTTCGGCATCGACGCTCGCCGCGGCAATGGGCTGCAGTTGCGCGGGGACGGCGGGCGCAGTCGACTCCGCGATGAAACGTTCGACCTCTTCGGCGATGGTCTCACCCTCGTCCATCGACCAGTCGGTCCAAATCTCGCCGGTGATGTACTCCTCGGCATCGAGCGCGGCCTGGCAGCCCTCGCCGGCAGCGGTGACGGCCTGGCGATAACGTCGGTCGTGAACGTCGCCCGCGACGAAGACGCCCGGCACGTTGGTCGCGGTGTGCGCGGTCGTGACGACGTAGCCCTCGAGATCGAGATCGATCTGGCCGCGGAAGAGGTCCGTGTTTGGACGGTGACCGATGGCGACGAAGACACCTGAGACGGCGAGGACGGAGGTCGCGCCGGTGCGAGCGTCGCGAAGCGCGATGCCTTCCACACGCTCGTCGCCGAGGATGTCGACGATGTCCTGGTGCAACGCCCATGCGATCTTCGGATTGGCTCGCGCGCGATCCTGCATAATTTTCGACGCCCGGAGGTCCCCGCGACGGTGGACGATGGTGACTTTGGCGGCGTGGCGGGTCAGGTAGATCGCTTCCTCGAGCGCGGTGTCGCCGCCGCCAATCACGGCAACGTCCTGGTTCCGGAAGAAGAAGCCGTCGCAGGTGGCGCAGGAGGAGACGCCGCGACCGCGCAGCCGTGTCTCCGAGGGGAGTCCGAGCCAGAGCGCCGAGGCGCCGGTGGCGATGATGACCGTCTTCGCTTGATAAGCGGTTTCGTCCTCATCCACACCGGTGAAAGCCGTCAGCGGACGACCGCGGAAATCGACCCGGGTCACATCGTCCTCGACCAATTCGACGCCGAAGCGGAGGGCCTGACGCCGCATGCGGTCCATCAGCTCTGGTCCGAGGATCCCGTCGTCGAACCCTGGGTAGTTCTCGACCTCGGACGTCAGCATCAACTGACCGCCCGGCGATCCGCCCGCTTGGAGACCGGTGAAGAGCACGGTCTTCAGGTTCGCCCGTGCGGCGTAGACGGCGGCGGTCCACCCCGCTGGCCCGGAGCCGATGATGAGGACATCGTACCGGCTACCGTTGCTGCTTCGAGACATGTTTGGACTCATCCTTTGCCTACGTCACCGGGAACCTATCGTGGTGACGCGTCAATACTATCAAAAGTATAGCAGCTACCCTATTTGCTATCAAGTCAGTGGAGAATGTGAGCGAGCACCCAAAAACCGATCGGCAGGGGATGACTACGTCGCGGACTTCGCTGACCCCTGTGGATCCGTAAATTCTTGGCGCACCCGCGCATCCTTCGCCCGTACCGTCTCCGCCATGTTGCCTTGAAAGCGCTCCATCGCCGAGAGGAGGATGGGGTCGGCGGCGGCGAGGATGCGGACCGCGAGGAGACCCGCGTTGCGGGCGTTGCCGATCGCGACTGTGGCGACGGGGACGCCGGCAGGCATCTGGACGATCGAGAGGAGGGCGTCGAAGCCGGCGAGTTGCGTGGCGGCGACCGGGACGCCGATAACAGGCAGTGGGGTCGCCGCGGCGATCATTCCGGGCAGGTGCGCGGCACCGCCCGCGCCGGCAATGACGACCTTCAGGCCGCGTCCAGACGCGGCGCGGGCGTAGGCAAGCATCTCGTCGGGCGTGCGGTGAGCGGAGAGGATGCGCACTTCGCAGGGAACGCCGAATTCGGTCAGGGCGTCGACAGCCGCACGCATCGTGGGGAGATCGGAGTCGCTGCCCATAACGACGCCGACGAGCGGGGATGCCTCTGACGCCGTCACGTCGCTACCTCCCCAGGAATCGGCGCGCCGCTGAGCAGCTCGGCAGCTTTCCGGGCCTGGCGTCGCGCCTGCTCCACGCCGGAGGCACAGACCGTGACGTGGCCGAGCTTGCGACCCGGCCGGGCTCCCTTTCCGTAGAGGTGGACATGGGTGCCCTCGAGGCCAAGCGCGCATGGCAACGCCGCGAAGGGATCGCCGCCGGTCGGTCCGCCGAGGATGTTGACGGTCACGACGGCGGGTGCGGTCGGCGCGGTCGCGCCGAGCGGCCAGTCGAGGATGGCGCGAAGGTGCTGCTCGAACTGAGAGGTGACGCAGCCCTCGATCGAATAGTGGCCGGAGTTGTGCGGTCGGGTGGCGATCTCGTTGACGATCAACCGGCCGCCGGCGAGGAATAACTCGACCGCGAGGATGCCGACGACGTCGGACGCTTCGGCGATCGTCCGGGCGATCTCCTCGGCCTCGGCTGCCAAGCCCGGTGAGACGGGAGCGGGCAAGATCACCTCGCGGCAGATACCCTCGACCTGGACGGTTTCGACCAGCGGATAGACGGCGGTTTGCCCGCCTGGGCGCCGTGCAATCAGGATCGCCAACTCGCGCTCGATGGGCACCCAGCGCTCGGCGATGAGCTCGATTCCGGAGGCCGTCAGTTCCTTGAATCGCGCCCGCAGATTGTCTGCACCGTCCACGATCCAGACCCCACGTCCGTCGTAGCCGCCGCGCGCCGCCTTGAGCACAAGCGGACTGCCGAGCGACTTGATGACCTCGGCGAGATCGGATTCCCGAGACAGCACCTGGAAGGGCGGAACGGGCAAGCCCAGCTCGGCGAAGACCCGACGCTGTGCGGACTTGTCTTGCGCTAGCCGCATCGTTGCCGCCGAGGGGCGGAGGCAGGTGCCGGCAGCGATCAGCGCGTCGAGGCACGGCGGAGGCACTAACTCGTGGTCGAAGGTGACGACCTCGCAGCCTCGGGCGAAGTCGAGAAGGGCTTCGGGATCGTTCGGCGAGCCGAGGAGGACATCAGGGGCGATCAGAGCGGCACCATCGTCCGGTCGCTCCGCGAGGAGACGGAGGCGCAGACCAAGCGGTATGGCTGCTTGCAGTGTCATTCGGGCGAGTTGGCCGGCGCCGACGATACCGATGTGTGCTGGTGAATCGGGTGACGTAGACATGGTCGTCAGCATACCAACGCGAGTATCCTGACGCCACCCCGACCTTCAGAGGCGCAACTCCTTCAGGGAGTTGACATGACGTTTAACTGTCCTTCGGGTGCTACTGATAGTCTGTGGTCGCGGGGGTCGGTCCGAATCGATTGACTGGGTTGAATGGAGACTGACGGCTGGCACACGTTGTGCTTATCAGTAGCCTTACCAACAACCGAGGCGGCGTTGCAACCAGCCAGAGTGTTGTCCAGACCCGCAGCGAGCCGTCGAGTGTAGCGTTGAGTGATCTATGCCGGTGGGGAAATCACCCCGCGAGGGCGATCGGGCTGACCCCGAGGTGAGGAACATGGAAAAGAATCAACCGCTCGGTCCGCTCGCACACGCGGTCATCGAGCAATTCGGGGAACTCGCCGACGACGCCGTCGTGAAGGCGGTCGAGCAGCGGAGGGCGCGGGTGGCCGATGCCATCGGCGGGAGACGGGTGCTCGGCCACGTCTTTAGCGATACCGAACTTGCCAGCCAGCCGTTGCGCGCCGGCAATTGGGTCACCGTCGGCGCCGTGCGCGACGGCGGGACGACAACGCTCGTCGAGTTCAACCTCGGAACCTGGGAAGCACGCGAGGTGAGTGCGAACGCGTAGATGTGCTCCTTTGCTGCTGGCAGAAGGCACCCTCGGCACGAGGAGAGGGAGGTCTGGGACTTGGGCGTCGTCGTCCGAATCCGGTCAGGACGATGATCCATTGAGCCCCGACTCCCTTTTTCGGCATTCACGCTCATTGGACGGCATCCATCCTACGGTCCGGGCTAGCGTAACTGCCTCACAAGCCACTCGACGGAGGCGTCTGCGTGCCGCTTGATGCACCGTGTTTGACGCTCGGTCCGCTACTCCTTAGGATGGGTGTGCGCGAACGCCCCGGTCGCGTTCTCGTGATCGCGAGCGAGGGAGACCGATGGCCGAGCCGGCAGCCCAGTGGTCGGACGAGCAGGGGCAGATCGACGACGGCGACGTCGACCTTGAGCTCGATTGCCCGTCCTGCGGTTGCATCCTCGGCGGCGCGGAGTCGTACGAAGTCTTTCGCGTCTGCCCCACCTGCCGTCGTCACTTCTGGTTGGCAGGACGCGAGCGTCTGGATCTCCTCCTCGATCCGGGCAGTTTTGCCGAGACAAACGCGGCTCTCGCGTCGGTCGATCCGCTGGTTTTCCGCGATCCCCTCCCGCTGCCGGACCGGCTAGCCGAGGAGCGGGAGCGGAGCGGCATCTCCGAAGCCGTGATCACCGGGGTTGGCACGATCGGCGGGCGAAGCGCGGTCCTGATCGTGCTCGACTTTGCCTTTCTCGGCGGCAGCCTGGGCATCGTCGCCGGGGAAAAGGTGACGCTGGCGATGGAGTTGGCGGCAACGCGCCGGCTGCCGTTGGTGGCGATCTGCTCCGGTGGCTCCACCCGTGCCCAGGAGGGGATCCTTTCCCTCGTTCAACTGGCAAAGACGGCGGGTGCGGCGGCACGGCTGCACCGGTCCGGTGTTCCGTTCATCAGCGTCCTCACCCACCCCACGACCGGCGGAGTCTACGCGGGTCTGGCCAACCAGGCGGACATCGTCTTCGCCGAACCGGGGGCGCAAGCGGGCCTGACAGCGATTCGCGAGCCGGGACGCGCCGCGACAGCCGGCTCCGGCACGAACAGCGCGGAGGTTCTCCGCGATCACGGGCTTGTAGACGACGTCGTCGATCGGACGCGCCAGCGTGACTTGCTCGGGGCACTCCTCGAACTTTTCGCAAATCGCGGCTCGGTCAGTCCGGTGGCACCACCTCCCCCACCGCCCCCGAGCAACCTGCGCGCCTTCGAAGAGCTATTGCTGGCACGTCACGCCGAGCGCCCAACCTCGTTCGATTATGTCGATCAATTGATGACGACGTTCGTCGAGCTCCACGGCGACCGTGTTGCGGCCGACGACCCCGCGGTGATCTGCGGTTTCGGACGGCTCGACGGCGTGACCGTCGCGGTGATCGCGCAGGAACGAGGACGTGGCGAGTACCGGGAACGGCGGCGGGGAGGTCGGATGGCGGCGGCCGGCTACCGGAAGGCGGTCCGCTTGATGAGACTCGCCGGCCACCTGGAGATCCCGCTGATCACCTTCGTCGATAGCCCCGGCCCGATGATTGGTGGGGAGGCCGAAACGGACGGCATCGGGGTCGCGTTGGCGCAGGCGCTCGGACTCATGAGCATCCTCCCGGTGCCGATCGTCTCGGCAATTGTCGGAGAAGCCGGCAGTGCGGGCGCCCTCGCGCTCGGCGTAGGCGACCGGATCGTCATGCAAGAGCATGCCGTCTTTTCCGTGTTCGGACCGGAGTCGGCGTTGTATCGGGAGGCCGATCGTGCCGTCGATGCCGCGGCCTCGCTCAAGGTGACGGCACGCGACTGCATGCGACTGGGCATTGTGGACAGAATCGTCCCGGAGCCGACTCCGGGTGCGCACGCCGATCCCGGTCAGGCGGCTGTCTTCCTCCGCTCAGCGATCGCACAGGCGTTGAGCGAGCTCAGCGGAGCCGCGCCGCGCCGTCTGCTCGACGATCGGGCGCAGAGGGTTCGCCACTTTGGTCAGGCGACGCCGGAAGGGCGAGAAGCTGCGCGCCGCGAGCTGCGGGAATGGCAGGAGCTGCAGCGAACGATCGGCCGCTCGCTCGGCGAACTCCGTGAGCGCATCGAGGGGCGTCAACTGACGTTGTCCAGTCTGTCGCAACGACCCCACCTGCCGAATCTGCCGCACCTGCGCCGCCTCAACGTTCATCGTGCCGACATCGAGGCGTTTGCCGGCCGCCTGGCCGCGACCGGCCGCGGCATCGTCCGGGGCCAGGTCGCCGAGGAGCGCGGACAAGGAGCCGGACCGGCGGAAGATCCCGTGCAACCTCCGAAGGACGTTGAGCCGTGACGCAGCCGGGACCGTTCCTCGCGGCCGCGATCCAATTCGAGCCGGCGCTGTTTACCAAGGAGGCGAACATCGCTCGCCTGCTGGCGCTGACCGAAGAGGCGGCGCACAACGGAGCGAAGTTGATCGTCCATCCGGAGATGGCGACCACCTCGTACTGCTGGGCGAGCCGCACGGAAGTCGCGCCTTTCGTCGAGCCGATCCCCGGTCCGACGACGGATCGTTTCGGCGAGCTGGCGGCGCGATACGACTGCTACATCGTCGTAGGCATGCCGGAAGTCGAGCCGGCGACCGGTGTTTTCTACAACAGTGCGGCATTGATCGGACCGAACGGGGTGGTCGGCGTCTACCGTAAGACACACCCCTATATCTCCGAGCCAAAGTGGGCGAAGGACGGCGATCTCGGTCTGCCGGTGTTCGAGACACCGCTCGGTCGGATCGCGATCGTGATCTGCATGGACGCGGTCTTCCCAGAAACGACGCGCATCCCGGCCCTCCGTGGCGCCGATGTCGTCTGCTTTCCGACCAACTGGTTGGGCGGCAAGTGTCCGTCCGCGACCTGGATCGCCCGCGCCTTCGAAAGCGGCGTCTACTACGTCGCTGCCAACCGCTACGGATTGGAGCGCGGCGTCCAGTTCTCGGGTGGCACGTGTGTGATCGATCCCGACGGCGTCATCACCACTTCGTTGGACACCGGCGATGGGATCGTCTACGGCGAGATCAACCCGGCTCGCGCTCGAGATAAACGTCTGGCGCCGGGGACGATTGAAGACAAGCTGGCTGACAGACGTCCGGATGCCTACGGCAACCTGACGTTGAACACCTATCTCTGGCGCGATTGGGATTTCCAGGGGCTCTACGGTCTACACCCGCTCCCGCAGGGCCGGCTTAGTCGAGTGGCAGTTGCGCAGTTCTCTTCGCGCACCGGAGCGACGGCGGCTAATCTCGAGCGCATTTTCGCCTTTGCCAGCGATCATGCGCAGGCCGACCTCCTGATCGTGCCTGAGCTGGCCGTCACCGGACCGGTTATGAACCGCTCATGTGCGGTCGAGCTGGCTATCACGGTCCCTGGCCCGGTGACTGAGCGGTTGCGCGAGATCGCGGCACAGTTCGACATGCATGTGGTCGCGGGTCTCGTCGAGCGGGACGGGGAACGGCTGTTCAATAGCGCGGTCGTGGTGGGTCCCGAGAGTGTGGTCGGCGTGTATCGCAAGCTGCACTTGACAGGCCAGGATCGTGTTTGGGCGACACCCGGTGACCGTGGTCTCCCGACGTTCGATCTTCGGGTTGGGCGCGTCGGGGTCTTGATCGGGTATGACGCGTTGTTCCCAGAGGCCTGCCGATCGCTCGCTCTCGACGGCGCCGATCTGATCGCGTGCCCATCGCTTCTCGATGGTCCGCGGGTCCAGCCAGCGGGTGCAACCGCGATTTCGTTCCCGCCCGAGATCACGACCGGAGCGACGGAAGACCACTTTCACCTCTGGCGCGAACGGGCGACCGAGAACTGCAGCTACGTCGCGTTTGCCAACGGTGCCGCGCCGACGATGGGATGGAGTGCGATCTTTGGCGCGAGAGTCGAAGGGCTTCCGGCCGACCAACGCATCCTTCACGGCGACGCCGAAGGCAGCCTGGAGATGGAGATCGACACCACGAATCTGGAGACCCGCTACGCCACCAACGTCGTCCGCGCAAAAGACTACCTGGCCTTCAGGATGCCGATCTGGTACGACCCCCTGCAGGAGCCGGTCGCCGTCGAGCGAGCTGCGGCGAACCTCGTGCCAACCCCATTGGCTCGTGCGGCCGCGGATTGACCTACGCTAAACGTTTTGCCACCAGGATCTGTGGAGGCGCACGGTCGTGCACGGCTGCGATGTAGCCAAACGGGTATCATGCGCCCGAATGAATCGAGGGACGTAATGAGCGTGACAGGGAGTTCTGTGAGACGGATCAATCTCGTGCAACTCGGCGTCGGTTTGATCGGGTGCACGACAATCGAGCAGGTCCTCGATCATCGGGCGCGTTGGCAGCGCGAGCTCGGTCTGGATCTCGTCTACCGCGGTCTGATCGACTTCGACGGTGCGGTCGCGTGCGACCAAGCCGATGGCTATTCGGAGTCGACACTGCGCCGAGTGATCGAGGCGCGCAAGCAGCGTCGCGGTCTGGCAGAGGCGGCACCCGAGTTCGGGCTGACGCCGCGGCAGGGCAACGAGGCGCTCGACATCGCAACCTCCTTCGGTCCGACGATCGTCATGGACACCGCCGTCGGTGAAGGAACCGCCGAGCTTGACGCACAGGCGCTGTCGGCAGGCGCCGGACTCGTCTTCTCCAATAAGGCGCCGTTCGCGATGCCACATGGGACACCGGTGGGCGACGCGATCTGGGCCTGCGCCGGGCCGCTTGGGCTCGTCCGCTACGAGACGACGTGCGGAGCGGGGCTGCCGGTGATCTCGACGCTGCGGTCGTTGATCGACACGGGCGACGAGGTGATCGAGATCGTCGGCGCCCTCTCGGGCACGTTCGGCGCCATCTTTTCGGACGTCGCCAACGGGAAGCCCTTTTCCGCGGCAGTCCGGTCTGCGAAGGAACAGGGGTATACCGAGCCGGACCCCCGCGACGACCTGAGCGGGCTCGACGTGGCGCGTAAGGCGCTGATCCTGGCGCGAACGATGGGCAGGCGGGTCGATCTGAGCGAGTTGGAGATCGAGAACCTCGTTCCGGAGGCGATGCGCGGCTTGAGTGTGGACGACTTCCTCGCCCGGGCGAGCGCACTCGACGCGGCGATGGCGGAGCGCGCGGCGGAAGCGAAGGCACGTGGCAAGGCGCTCAAGTACGTGGCGACGGTCCGGCCTGACGGTCCGATCGCGGTCGGTCTTCGGGCGATTGGGAAAGAGACCGTGCTCGGCGCGCTCCAGGGACCGGAGAACATCATCTCCTTCCGCACGAAGCGGTACGACGCCTATCCGTTGAACGTGACCGGACCTGGTGCGGGAGCGGCGGTGACGGCGGCGGGGGTGGTTGCCGACGTCCTCGCGCTCGCCACCGGTCCGCTCGGGAGCTGAGCCGACCGTGGAGGACGAACACGCCCTCGTCGACGTCCCCTCACTCGACGGCCTCTTCGGATCGCTGTCGCCGGACCCGTTTTACCTGTCGCCAGGCGGACGTCGCTTTCTCCTCGCCGCGTCGCTAATTGCGGGGGTGCCGCGGGGAGCGCGCGTACTCGACGTTGGGTGCGGGTTTGGCCCGGCCGCTGTCGACCTTGCCGAAGCCTTCGCCTGTCGCGTGACCGGGTTCGACAACTACGCACCGTATCTGTCGGTGGGACGCTCGACGGCGATCGAGCGGGGTGTCGATCGGCTCGTGGCGTTTCGGCAGATGACGGAGCGCGAGCCGCTCTCCGAGTTTCGCCACGGCGCGTACGACGTGATTCTTGGTCTGGGAGGCGCGCTCAGCGAGACGATTCCGGGTGGACTGGAGGCAGGATTCGCGGCTTCGGCGGCCTGGCTGTCGGTCGGTGGGGTAGTGATCTGCGGCGATCTTGTCGCTGCCGCGACGCCGTCTGAGCTGGTCGAGGCGGTCTACGACGGCAAGCTTCGGACCGAAGCCGCATACCTCGACGTCCTCGAGGAGTTCGGCTTCGATCTGATCTTCGCGGCTCGCGCGACTCGAGCCGACTGGGCAGAACTCCGTCGAATCATGGCGCTTCTGCGCGATGGCGGGGTAGCGCTACGACCCTCGGAGAACGCAGACTGGGAACGGATCGCAACGGCCGCCGCCGTCCATCCGGAGGTGGCGTTTCTGAACGTCGTGGCACGGCGAAGAGCGGAATAGGCGATAGGGAGTGACAAATGGATGACGGGGCGCCGAGGCTGTCGGATCGGTCGCTCGAAGGGATCATGGGTCGGCTTGCCCCGGAGGCGTACTATCAGTCGCCAGGCGGCCGTCGCTTCCTGATCGCGGCGGCGCTGATCGCCAATGTTCCTCGGGGTGCGCGCGTGCTGGACGTCGAATGCGGAATCGGCCCGGCGGCGGTGGACATTGCAGAGGCATTCGGATGCAAGGTTGTCGCATTCGACAACTACGCTCCATATCTGGCCTTCGGCCGCCAAAATGCGGCAGGGAGAGGCGTCGGGAAGCAGGTGAGCTTTCGACCTCTCGACGGCATCGCGGCGGTGACGGCGTTCGAAGCCGGCAGCTTCGATCTCGTGCTCGGACTTGGCGGCGCGATGAGCGATACCATCCCAGGTGGGCTGCGGGGCGGTTTTGGAGCCGCCGCCGCCTGGAGCAAGCCGGGAGGGTATCTGATCTGCGGTGAGCTCGTGACACCGGGAACCCCCTCTGAGTTGATGCGGGTGGTCTTCGGCGAAAGTCTGCACGGCGAGGCGGAATTCCTTGCCACACTGAACGAGGCCGGGTTCGACCTCGCCTTCGCCGCCCGCGCCACCGGGTCCGATTGGGACGAGATGCGGGCAACGATGAACCTTCTCCGCGACCGCTCCCTTGACCTCGGCCCCCCGGAAGAACGACAACGTCAACGCCTGACTGAAGCGGCGCGCAACCATCCCGAAGTCGCGTATCTGAATGTGCTGGCGCGGAAGCGGTAAGCCGGTAGCGGGACGGAGAGGCGGACAGGCGGAGAGACGGACAGACGGAGAGGCGGACAGGCGGAGAGGCGGACAGGCGGAGAGACGGACAGGCGGACAGGCGGAGAGACGACTGACGGCTGACGGCTGACGGCTGACGGCTATTGGCTAGTGGCTAGCGGCTTGGTGTTCCAGTCGTATTCCATGCCGCGGGCGGTGTCGGCGGCGATAGCGTGGCCGTGGAGGCGGGCGACGACGTGGAGGGCCATGTCGATGCCGGCGGAGACGCCGGCCGAGGTGACGATGTGGCCTTCGTCGACGACGCGCTCGTCGGCTCGGACGTCGATCGCCGGGTAATGCTCACGGAGCCAGTCGATGCTCGCCCAGTGGGTCGTGGCGCGTTTGCCGTCGAGGAGGCCATCGGCCGCGAGGAGGAAGGCGCCGGTGCAGACGCTGGTGGTGAGGGACGTCTGTTTGTCCTGGGCGGCGATCCAATCGAGGACGACGGGATTGGAGAGTTCGCGCCGGGTTCCGTAGCCACCGGGAACGACGAGGATGTCGAGCGGTGGGTGATCGGCGAGGGTATGGTGCGGCTGGACGAGTAGCCCGCCCCGGCAATGGATGGTCCGATTCTCTTCGGCGATCGT
The DNA here is from genome assembly GCA_034667245.1 of Thermomicrobiales bacterium. Lineage (GTDB taxonomy): Bacteria > Chloroflexota > Chloroflexia > Thermomicrobiales > UBA6265 > DATBFX01. The sequence goes on from JAXDKI010000170.1 coordinate 22,389, forward strand.
CAACACCGTGAAGAGCCGGCGTTCGTCGCGCGGCGCCTCACCGGTTGCCGAGGCCGAAGCGAAGACCTCAAACGGGCCACAGAAGTCGAGCACCTCGACCTCGTCGAAGATCAGGATGCCGACGGTCATTGGTCGAACGGCCGCGCCATCGTCCACCATCTGAATCTCCTTTCGACTCTGGAATCAGACATTCGTTCGCAACGGCAAGAGTAATCGGTTGCACGAATAGGAACGCCCAATCGGCGACCATCCGCCCACCGATAGGGCGTGCATGCGCAATGCGGCATGATAGTTGCATGGTATCGTCCGGCTCGGTACGAAGATGACGGGCAGCAGCCACGCGGCGCGCGGTTGGCCATTCTGTGCAGAAAGACGAGATGGTAGCGACCGAAGAGAAGATTGAAACCGACCCGAAGATCCTGCCCGGTGTGCCGTATCCACTGGGCGCAACCTGGGACGGAACCGGAACCAACTTTGCCATTTTCAGCGAGAACGCCGCGGGCGTGACCCTCTGTCTGTACGACGAGGACGGCCGCGAGCGCTGCTTCGCGCTCACCGAGGTCACGGCGCACGTTTGGCACGGGTATCTCCCAGGCGTCGGGCCGGGTCAACGCTACGGCTATCGTGTGGACGGACCGTACGATCCAGAGCAGGGGTTACGATTCAACCCAAGCAAGGTACTCATCGACCCCTATGCCAAAGCCATCGCCGGGACCGTCGATTGGGAGCAACCGGTCTTCGGTTACGTGCTGGGCGGAGAGGATGAGGACCTCGCCGTCGACACGGGCGACGATGCGGCAGGGGTGCCGAAGGGTGTCGTGATCGACCCGTCGTTCGACTGGGAAGACGATCAACTGCTTCGGATCCCGCTCAACCGGTCGATCATCTACGAGGTCCACATCAAGGGGTTCACCGCGCGGCACCCCGACGTGCCCGAGCACCTTCGGGGGACGTACGCGGGGTTGACGTCGCAGCCGGCGCTGGACCATCTCAAGCGCCTCGGGGTCACCGCCGTCGAGTTGCTGCCAATCCACGCCTTCCTCGACGACAAGCACCTGCTGGACAAGGGTCTCAGGAACTACTGGGGCTACAACACGATCAATTTCTTCTCGCCCGAAGCGCGCTACTCCAGTGCTGGCGACACTGGCGGACAGGTCCGCGAGTTCAAGGAGATGGTCAAGACCCTCCACCGGGAGGGGATCGAGGTCATCCTCGACGTCGTCTACAACCACACCGCGGAGGGCAACCACCTCGGGCCGACGCTCTCCTTCCGCGGAATCGACAATCCGACCTACTACCGGATGGTCGCGGACGAGCCTCGCTTCTATATGGACTACACCGGGACCGGGAACACGATCAACGTGCCGCACCCGCAGGTCCTCCAGCTGATCATGGACTCCTTGCGATACTGGGTGCTCGAGATGCACGTCGACGGGTTTCGGTTCGACCTCGCGGCGGCGCTTGCCCGGGAACTCCACGAGGTGGACAAGCTTTCGGCGTTCTTCGACGTCATCCATCAGGATCCGGTGCTCTCTCAAGTCAAGCTGATCGCTGAACCATGGGACATCGGCGAAGGCGGCTACCAGGTCGGCAATTTCCCCGTCCTTTGGGCCGAGTGGAACGGGAAATACCGCGACACCGTCCGCAACTACTGGAAGGGTGGAGACGAGCACGTCTCCGAGCTCGCTTATCGCCTGACCGGCAGCAGCGACCTCTACCAACATGACGGGCGTCGGCCCTACGCAAGTATCAATTTCATCACGGCGCACGACGGTTTCACACTCGAGGACCTCGTCAGCTACAACGACAAGCACAACGAGGCGAACGGGGAGGAGAACCGCGACGGCCACGACGACAACCTCTCCTGGAACCACGGCGTCGAAGGCCCGACCGAGGATCCGGCTATCCTCGGCGTTCGCGAGCGGACCAAGCGCAATCTGCTGGCTACGCTCTTTCTCTCCCAAGGCGCGCCGATGTTGAGCCACGGGGACGAGATCGGTCGCACGCAGCAGGGGAACAACAACGCCTACTGCCAGGACAACGAGATCAGCTGGCTCGACTGGGAACTCGACGAGCGGAAGACGGCGCTCCTCGACTTCACACGCCGCCTGATCGCGTTCCGTCGCGCACACCCGAACTTCCGACGGCCGAAGTTCTTTCAGGATCGTGCCATCCGTGGTGCTGTTGAGAGCGACATCACCTGGCTCCGTCCCGATGGCGAGGAGATGACCGACGCGGAGTGGGGCGAATCCTGGGTCCGGGTGGTGGGTCTCTGTCTTGGCGGCGACATCCTGCCCGAGGTCGACGAGAAAGGGAACCCGGTCACGGACGACACCTTCTTGTTGCTGTTCAACGGCCATCACGAGCCGGTGCCGTTCGCTCTTCCATCGTGTATGGCTGCCGAGCGATGGGAAGTCCTGCTCGACACCTCGACCGCGGGGCTGCCGACGCGCAAGCGCACCCTCCGCGTCGGCCACCGGTACAAGCTCAAGGAACGCTCACTTGTCTTGCTGCGGCGGACCTGACGGAGCGGGTTGGGCGATACGACACAAAGCACTGATTCCGTTCTTCGCGCTCGGTCTTCTCGGTCTGGCGTGACCGAAAAGCGGAAGACGGAGCAGTATTGTTATCCGCACACTCGACTTCGGGCGGATCGATACTGAATGGCCCTCGAAGCCATATCATCCCGCCTAGCGTATTGGAAGGGCTCTCAGTCGTTCCGACGGCAACAGCGGGCCAGTAGTCCAACGATGCCATGAAATCGTCCTAGAGGCTCATGAGCGGTGTACGGGCATAGGGGTATCTATCGTGCCTTTTTGGTTATACGATAGAGCCAACCATCTGCTTGACCACTCACCCTGACCACGTGGTACTGTGATCACCGGCCACCGAGCTCAACCTTTTGT
>JAXDKI010000171.1:0-17252 GCA_034667245.1 Thermomicrobiales bacterium
ATCAACAAGCTGTACGGCGACGGGTTTCTGACGGTGGAGGACGCCTTACTCGGCGCCGTCGTTTGATCTTTCGTCGATTGTGGGTTCGAGACGAGTAATCCCGGAAATCCGGCTAAGTCCTCTGTCATAGCTGAAGATGCGACCATCGGTGGCGCGAAGCGAGTGCGCTACCGCCAGAGAAACTGCGAACGAGGATAGTCGGTCCGGTCCTCATCGAGATGATCGGTCCTGCCCGACCTGTATTGTAGCCATGCTAGACTCCTGGCTCGGCGATGCTGTGACCAGGATGGGGAGTTCCTCAAATATGTCGATCGCGGACCTTCGAAAGGATTACACCGCAGGGGGACTGGCCGAGGAGGACGCCGATGCGGACCCGCTCCGGCAATTCGCCCTCTGGTTCGAACAGGCGAGGACCGTCACCGGGCACGAGCCGAACGCAATGACGGTTGCCACCGCCGATGCCGATGGAGTCCCGGCGGCGCGGATGCTCCTTCTCAAGGGCTTCGACGTGCGCGGCTTCGTCTTCTACACCAACTTCGAGAGCGCGAAGGGACGCGACCTTGAGCAGAATCCGCGCGTAGCGCTCCTCTTCTACTGGCCGGAGCTGGAACGCCAGGTCAGGATCAGCGGCGACGTCGAGCGCGTCTCCCCCGAGGAGACGGAGCGCTATTTCCACAGCCGTCCACGCGGCAGCCAGATCGGCGCCTCCGTCTCCCGCCAGAGCGCGATCATCCCGAATCGCGAGGCCCTCGTCGACGCCGTCGCTCACTTCGAGCAGGAGCACGACGGGAGCGAGATTCCCCTCCCCGACTACTGGGGAGGCTACCGCGTCCGTCCGACCTGGATCGAGTTCTGGCAGGGCCGCCCCTCCCGCCTCCACGACCGCCTCCGCTACTTGCGCACGGACGACGGCAGTTGGCAGATGGTCCGCCTCTCGCCGTGACCGAGGAGCCAGTTGTCAGAACGAATTGTGGCAACGGCCGGCGGGGAGCTACAGCCGACGATGTCTGACAACTGTCGACTCACTACTCCAGATTGAAATGGCGCGCCCGTAACTGCTCCATCGTCTGTCCCGACTTTCGCATCAGCACCAGCGCCACGAGGTCGAAGAAGATCAGCATCGAAATCTCAAAGGCGGTGCCCATCGGTAAAAGGCTGCGCCCGCCCCGATCGTCGGCCATCGTCTGCGACGGGAGATGGACGACCACGTCCGCCTTGCTCGGGACCGTGCCTGCCGGTTGCGCCGTCACCACCAGGACGCGGGCTGCCGCCTGTCGTCCCAGATCGACGATCGTCTCGGCCGTCTTCAACTCGCCGGGTCCGGCACTGACGATGACGAGGTCGCCGGGGCCGACTGGAGGTGTCGTCACGTCGCCGACCACGAACGCGCGGAGGCCCAGGTGCATCAGTCGCATGGACAGCGCGCGCACCATCAGCCCCTCGCGGCCCAGACCGTAGCAGACGATCGTTCCCGCCCGCAGGATCTCGTCGCTCATAACGTCTGCCGCTTCCGGCGCGATCCGTGAGAGCGCCTCGTCGAGTTCCGCCAGTGCCTGTTTCGACATCGCGTTCAGGTCTGCAGTCGCGGTCACCGTCATCCCCTCCTGCTTAGCCAACCCGGAGCCGAGGCGCTGCTACCGCAATTCCTCCCGTAGCGCCAGCTCCGGATCGAGTTCCCACAAAGCACCGAAGACGGCGCCGTGCAGTTGCGCGTCCTCACCGAGCACCGAGTGCATGAGTGTCGGCACCACGCGCAGCTCGCGTTCGACCCGGACGCGGACGCGGTCGATCAGATCGGCCCCTGCGGAGGCGGTGCCGCCGCCGAAGATGATTGCCTGCGGATCGAGCAGCGCCGAGATGTTGATCACCGCGATCGCCAGGTAATCGGCGACCCGGTCGGCGACCGGCTTGAGACGCCGGTCTTCGTCTGCAAGGTCGATCGCCTCGGCCGCGGAGAGTTTCTTACGGACGACCTTGCGCGCCTCCTTACGGATCGCCGGGCCGCCGATCAGCAACTCCAGACTGCCGTGCCCTCGCCGTTCTTTGCCGAGGTGTTGGCGCCCCATCACGAAGGTGCCGACCTCGCCGGCGGCGTTGTGGTATCCCCGGTGCAGACGACCGTTGATCACCACGCCCGCTCCGATCCCGGTGCCGAGGGCGAGAAAGACGAAGTTGTGCATGTTTCGCGCACTGCCGCGCCAGCGCTCGCCGAGCGCCGCGGCATTGGCGTCCTGGTCGATCCAGACCGGGATATTGAACCGCTGTTTCAAGATCCCCTGCAGCGGCACGTCTTTCCACCCCGCCAAATTGCCCGCGACGATGACCCGACCGTCGTCGAGATCGACCGGTCCGGGTACCGCGATCCCCAAGGAGCAGACGCTCTTCAGCGATCGACCGGTTTGCGCGACAAGTCCCTCAATCGCCCTGCCCATCTGATCGACCATGGCCTCAGGTCCGTCGTTGGCCGGCGTGGCGAAGCTGTCACGCGCGACCTCCTCCCCCTTCTCGGTGTCACAGGCCATCAGCGCGACCTTGGTGCCGCCGATGTCGACGCCCACCACGAGGTCGCGTGTCTGCCTTTTTTTCGCTGTCTTGGCCGAGTTTGCCACCTAGTCAAATCCCCCGTCGCTCAGGTGTCTCCGCTACGTCCTGTCCGCGTTCGGCTGGTCTGGCAAGCCGAAACGGGCTAGAATTATCGTGAGTTTTGCCGCCACCCCGTGCCCCCTGCCCGGTGCAGCCTCAACACGTGAATCGACTGCGCCTGCAAGGGGGCCGTGTCTCGGGGCTCGTGCTCCGTGCAGGTGGCATCCTAGCCGTGAAAGACGAAACCATGCCGTCAGGCACCACATCAAAGAAGACCACAACGAAAACGACCGAGCAGCCGCCGACCGATGCTGCAACGCCGACGGTCGCGGAGTCGACAAACACGACTGTCGCCCCAAAGCGAGCCACCGAAAAGCGGCGCGAGCGTTCGCGCCCTGAGCGTGCCAAGCGCCGACCGGTCGCGCTGCCGGTGCTCATTGTCGACGAGACCGTCCTGCTCCCGCACATGTCGATCCCCTTCCCGATCGAGGATGACGAGGCGGCGATGGTGGTCGAGCGCGCCTCCCGCATGCCGCTCCGCCAGGTACTCGTCCTCACCGAGCGGGTCGTCAACCGCCCCGCCAGCGACGGCGCGGTCGACAGCGAGTTCCGCGAGCTCTTGGCAGACGAGGACGCGCCTCCGGTCGAGGAGCGTCGGCGTCCGCGGAGCGCCGAGCCCCAACGGGCCGAAGACGGTGATGACCCGGGCGGATGGGTGCCGGACGAGGAGTTGCCGGTCGAGGAGTACGAGCTCTGCGACGTTGGCGTCATCGCCGAAGTCGGGCAACGTATCTCTCGCCCCGGTGGCCACTCGCACGTCATCCTGCAGGGTGTCGCGCGGGGTATCGTCGTCGACGTGATCCAACAGGACCCGTACGTCGTCGCTCGCGTCAACCGCCACGACGATCCCGTCTCCACCTCCTCCGAGGGCGAAGCGGCGATGACGGCCGTCTTGGAACAAGTCGAGAACTACATCAGCATGCTTCCGAACGTCCCGGAAGAGGTGCTGACAATGGTCCGCAGCGTCGAAGAGCCGGGCTGGCTGGCCGACCTGATTGCCTTCTCGCCGGAGTTCACACCCGATCAGCGGCAGGATCTCCTCGAGATCCTCGACCCGGTCGACCGCCTGCGCCAGCTCAGCGTGATGATCCAAAAGCGCTTGATCGTCCTCAACCTGCGGCAGCAGATCGCCACCGAGGCGCAGGCGGGCATGGACCGGCAGCAGCGGGAGTACTTCCTGCGCGAGCAGATCCGTGCCATCCAGAAGGAGCTCGGCGAAGGGAGCCCCGAGGAGACCCTCGCCGGCGAGCTGCGCCAGAAGATCGAAGCTGCCGGGATGCCGGAGGAAGTCCAGGCCAAGGCGCTGGTCCAGGTCGAGCGCCTTGAACAGCAGCACCCCTTCTCGCCCGAGATCGGCGTCATCCGGACCTATCTGGAGTGGATGATCGAACTCCCCTGGGCGATCCAGACGGAGGACCGGTTGGATCTGACCGAGGCCGCGAAGATTCTCGAGGCCGATCACTACGGGCTCGACAAGGTCAAGGAGCGGATCCTCGAATACATCGCCGTCCGCAAGCTCGCCGGCGATCGCCAGCGGGCGCCCATCATCTGCTTCGTCGGCCCGCCGGGTGTGGGCAAAACCAGCCTCGGCCGCTCGATTGCGCGGGCGATCGGCCGCAACTACGTGCGGATGTCGCTCGGCGGCGTCCGGGATGAGGCGGAGATCCGCGGCCACCGGCGGACCTACGTCGGCGCCATGCCTGGCCGTGTCGTCAAGGCATTGCGCGACGCCAAGAGCCGCAACCCGGTGATGGTCCTCGACGAGATCGACAAAGTCGGCTCGGACGCCTTCCGGGGCGATCCCGCCTCCGCGTTGCTCGAAGTCCTCGACCCAGAGCAGAACTCGTCGTTCTCCGACCACTACTTGGAGGTGCCGTTCGATCTCTCGAAGATCATCTTCATCACGACCGCCAACCTCCTTGAGCCGATCCCACCGGCGCTGCGCGACCGGATGGAAGTGATCGAGGTTCCCGGCTACACCGAGGTCGAGAAGCTGGCGATCGCCCGCGACTTCCTCCTGCCGAAGGCGCTGGAGTCGCACGGTTTGACGCCAGAGCATCTCGAAGTGACCGACGACGGACTGCGCCGCGTAATTCGCGAGTACACCGAGGAGTCCGGCGTTCGCAACCTGGAGCGTGAGCTCGGCTCGCTCTGCCGGAAGGCGGCCCGCCGCTTCGCCGGCGAAGATGCCCCGGATCGGATCGTGATCGACGCGCCTGACCTGCCGAACGTCCTTGGCGTGCCGCGCTACGAGTTTGGCCGCGCCGAGGAGCAGGACGAGGTCGGCGTCGCCACTGGTGCCGCCGTTACCAGCGTCGGCGGTGACCTCCTCTCGATCGAAGTCACCATCATGGAAGGCAAGGGCGAACTGATCCTGACCGGTCAGCTCGGCGAGGTGATGCAGGAATCGGCGCGAGCGGCGATCTCCTACGCCCGCAGCCACGCCATGGAGTACGGAATCGAGACGGGCTACTTCGACCGCCGCAACATCCACGTCCACATTCCGGCCGGCGCTATCCCCAAGGACGGCCCGTCGGCCGGTATCACCATCGCGACCGCGCTCATCTCCGCGCTCACCGGCCGTAAGGTCCGCAAGGATGTGGCGATGACCGGCGAGGTCACGCTTCGCGGCAAAGTCCTCCCCATCGGCGGACTCCGAGAGAAGACCCTCGCCGCCCACCGCGGCGGCATCCGGACCTTTCTGCTGCCGCGTCGCAATGCGAAAGACCTCTCGGAGTTGCCCGAAGTCGTACGCAATGACATGGAGCTGATCCAGGTCGGCTCGCTCGCCGAGGTTCTCGACGTGGCGCTTCTCCCGGCCGAAGAGCGAAACTTGCACGTGGCGTAGGGTGTAAGGAACTCGGCTACCCTGTTCTCTCCTGAGCAATCGACGTAAGAAGCGTCACCGGCCGGCCCGACATGTCGGGCCGGCCGGTTTCCTTTTGCTGTCATCTCGGTTGCCGCTTATTTCGCGCAATCGGCATGGCATGTGCGTTGCCTTCAGGGGCGGCGGATCTACCATTCTTCGCCGCAAAGGAGGCCAACAATGCCGTACAAAACCAAGACCGATTTACCCGAGAGCGTCCGGGACAATCTGCCGTCCCACGCTCAGGACATCTACAAAGAGGCCTACAACAGCGCCTGGAACCAATATGGCCACGACGAAATCCGCGCCCACCGCGTCGCCTGGGGCGCCGTCGAGAAGAAGTACCACAAGAACGAGTCCGGTAAATGGGTTGAGGGAGCTTCGAAGGACGATTAGGTCCGGTTCGCGTGATTTCTCGAAATGGTGCACGGGCGCGGCACGCCGCGCCTGTCCATTTGCACGCGTTTCCCATCCCCTTGACACCGACCCTCGCTTGCGCAAAGCTACCAATCATGTGTGTCGGATAGTCACGTCACCGCGAGTCAGTCGCCGGTGGCTGGCCGCGCGCGGGGTACGCCCTGCCGCTGAGACGGGAGGCGGCGATGGAGGCGAATCGAACCGAAGCGAGTGGCGCAGCTCGCTTCCGCATCGTGGCGGCAGAGGCACACAGTTGGTCCTCCTTATTGCTGGAGGACGAGCGCGGTCAGCGCTATCTCTACGTCGTCGGAACCCAAGCCCTGACGGAGATTGCCGCCGATGCGGCGGAAGATCTCATCGCCAAACGTGCCTATCGGACCTGGCGCGGCGAGCGCTCCTGGACGGCGCTCGACCAATTGCCCCTTCTCGGGCAAGTGACCGGAACCCCGGCAATCGCGGGCATCCCTGTCCCCTTCTCAGGCTCGCACCAGGACGACGTTCAGCCCTCTTAAGAGCAACCTGTCTCCGCGATCGACCGGCCGGTCCGTCGGGGTTAGCGACGCTCGACTCATCGCTCGCAGGAACGGCCAAATAGGTACTGACAAATAAGACTTTTTGTCCTATTCCCCATCCCAAGCGGCACACTCGGCACGAAGCGCGGGCCTGGGCAGCACGTACCCTGCACCGTCTGGCCCGGTCACCACCACCCGGAGCGATCCGTCCGTCCCCACCGCCGGCACCCCCGGCGCAACACAACGACGACCGTCCAGGCCGTCCCGCCTCAACCAATGAGGAACGGAGCCGATAGCGACGAGCCGCTATCGGCTGGCGGCTACCGGCTCGTCGCGTGGGACCGCACGCAGGGATCCCGTCGGCACCCGCCGAGCAATAGAACCGTTGTCACCCCATCTCTCGGCAGCCTCACCGAGTTGAAGACTCGCCCTGCGATCCGGGTTGCCATTCTTCGACGACTTCCATCGCCACTCGGAGCGCCATCGTCAGGTCGTTCTCGTCAGGAAGCCCCGGCCAGGATCTGAGTTCCCGCTTGGTCGGCGTCGCTGAGTCGCGGCCGTTCCCCGAGGCAGCGGCCGTGATAACCGCGCCGCTGATACTCACCGGCCCTACTGCCTGGTGGCGCATCGCCACAGCTCGCTGTGCGCCGCCGGAGAGCCAAACGAGGGCTACCTGCGTCCACCCGTCGCGCCGCTCAATCCGACCTTGAACCGGTTGCGCCCAGCCGCGGACGACTCGATCCGCCGCCGCTCGGAATCGCGCTTCCGCCGGTGAGGCGGGCTCGAAACTGGCCGTCCCCTCGCTCGAGTCTGACTGTTGCTGCGGCGAGCCGGCGGTACTGCGAAGCCCTCCAAGGAGCCGGCGATCTGCTGCCGCCGGCATGCCCGTCAGCGTCCCCAGTCGTTGCCGGAATCCGGGGTTCTTCCACGCGATGTATGCGGCGATCAGAATCCCGGCGTGGACGACGAAGATCGCGAAGCTGAGCGTCGGTGCCCCGCCGTCGTACATCTGCGTCCAGTCGCCGTTCATGCCGGTCGCGACGTCCAGGATTGGATAGAAGATGAGCGCATTGATGCCGGAGATCACCGCGAACTGGAAGAGCAGCTCATTGATCGCGGCGCGGAACGGCGGGCGTCGAAAGAAGACGACGCCGAGCGCGAGCGCGCAAAGGATCAAGTTCACGACTGTCCCGGCAGCGGCGACGATCGTGTGCTGGCCATTCGTGAACGGTTCGCTGTAGGCGACCGAGCCGGCGAAGACGTAATAGTTGAAGTCGAGGACCTTCCCGCCGAACGCCCAGATCGCAGTCGCGTGACCGAACTCGTGAAGTGCGACCGAGACGGGCACGAGGATGAAGAATGCTGCCTGATCGACCAGGTAGCGATCCGCCTCGGTGAACCGGTGGTCGAACGCCTCCCGCCGTCGCACCCAGAGATCGCGAACCACGCGGAGTCCGATCACCGCGTAGAACAAACTGATCAGCGCAAAGGTCCCGAAGGGCATCGAGTTTTCAGTCCTCGCCGGTCCCCGACGTCCTTATCGGTCGCCCGGTGGTCGCTTCGCTCCTGCGCAACGTCTGGGCGCGCACGAGCGCGGTGTGCAGCATCCCGCTCCGTGAGGCTACCACGACGGTGGCCGCCAGTGTCACCGCGCCCCCCATCGCAATCGAGGCGGCCGTGCCGAACCCGTTCGCCGCCGCACCCGCGAGCAGGGCGCCGAACGGCGCCGAGCCCGCGAAGACTGTTAGATAGACGCTCAGGACACGACCACGGAGCTCGTTCGGCGTCGACATCTGCACGGTCGTATTTGCCATCGCCATCGTCATCGTCATCGCGAAACCCATGAGCGGCAAAAGCAGCAGGGCGACGACCACCGGCGCCGAGAACCCTGTCGCAACTGCCAGCAGCAACTCGCCGATTCCGAGTGTGGCCGCGGCCATCAGCATGACACTCGGCCGCGCTCCGCGTCCGAAAAAGGCAAGCGCCAGCGCCCCCGCCAGCGAGCCAAGGCCCAACGCCGAGAGCAGAATGCCGAAGCCGTCCGCCCCCACTGCGAACTCCTGCTTCGCCAGGACCGGCACCCAAACGCTGAAGTTCATCCCAAACGTCGCGACAAAACCGGCCAGGGTAATCGTCAGCAAGACAACAGGCGTGGCGCGGACGTAGGCCAACCCTTCCCGCAACAGCGCCAAGCCGCTGCCGGTACGCTGGGTTCGAACCTCTGTGATCCGCATCATCAGCAGGCTGGCAATCACCGCGAGGAAGCTGATGGCATTGAGCCCGAAGCAGACGGCCGTGCCGAACGATGCGATGAGCAGTCCCGCGACCGCGGGACCGACCAATCGGCCAGCATTGAAGACCGACGAATTGAGGGCGATCGCGTTCGTCAGGTCCTCTTTGCCGACCATCTCGACAACGAACGCTTGGCGCGACGGCATGTCGAACGCGTTGACAATGCCGATCCCGAGCCCAACCGCGTAGACCTGCCACAGCCTGATTTGACCCGTGCCATCGAGGATTGCAATTGTCGCGGCCAGCAGCGCCGACGCCGCTTGGGTACCCAGGAGCACCATCCGCTTCGGTACGCGATCGATCACGACGCCGGCAAACAGACCAAGGACGAGGACCGGTGCGAACTGGCAGACATTGACCAGGCCAAGCTTGAATGCCGACGCCGTCATCGAGACGACGAGCCACGATTGGGCCGTCGTCTGCATCCACGAGCCGACCACTGAGACGAGTTGACCGGCGAAGAAGAGGCGGTAATTGCGGTGGCGTAGTGCCGACAGTCCGCGTGGCAGCCGCACGTTGCCGGCATCGGATTGTGGAGGTGGCTGCGACGGAAGCGGGGCCGTGTTCGAAGACATGCGGTCGGTCCGTGTCGGCACCCCCCTTGGTGATCGCCAAACGGCGGATCGGACAAGAGGCGCCTCGGACCATTTATTGTCGCACGGAATCGCCATCGGTCGTGCCCACTGCACGACCGAGCGCACAAAAAGAGGTCCTTTGCTTACGATCAGGGTGACCGCATGGAGGGCGCCCCACCCCCTGGTCATCCTGATCGTAGCGAAGGACCTCTTATCGTCTCTACGACTAACCCTGAGTCGCGCCGTCCAAAATCGTCACGACCAGTCGCGCCGACGCAGCGCTCTCCCGGCTTCCGAGCAACAGCGTCGCGTCCGAAGTGCCGCGCACGACGAAGGTGATCGTTCCGTCTCCGTTCACGGACCCGGTAACGTCGACGACCGTTTCCGCCCAGGGATCGAGCCAGGGGGCGGCGACGGAACCGTCCGCACCGATCGCCGCCCGACCATCTCGCACTGGCGCGTTCGAGAAGGTCCAGCTCCCCTCGTCGGCCCAGACACCGTCAAGCGCTCGGATCGCCCCAGCCACGCCTCCAGTTTCGCCGGTGTCCGTCAGCACCAACTGGGCGCTGACAACGGTCCCCTCGGCGATCCCTTCGACCTGGAAGGTGATGAAGGCAACTGCGCCGTCGGGTCCGCCTGCTGCCAGCGTCCCGGCATCGTCGGGCGCTTGCGGCACATCCGGATCGGCAGCAGAGACACTGGTGTCGGACACCGGGACGAAGACCAGCTCACGCGGGACCGGTTCCGGCGTCGGTTCCGGCGTTGGCTCCTCCGTCGGGACGGCGGTCGGCTCCACTGCCTCTTCCCCGCTGGTGTCCGAGGCAGGCGGGTCAGACTCTACCGGCGGCGAGACACTCTCGTCCTCTCCACCCTCGGTAACATTGAACGACTTGGAAGCCGTCAGTCCGCTCGATTGACCCTTCGCGGCGATGAGCAGATAGCCCTCGGCCGCATCAGGGATGACCACTGTTCCGGTAAAGTTGCCCTCTTCATCTGCCGTGGTGCTTGCGAGCGGCGTCCCCTCGGTCGACTCCGCGTAGAGATCGATCCGCTCGCCCGCGTCAAAGCCGGTGCCATCGACCGTCGCCTCTGTACCCACCGGACCGCTCGACGGCGAAAGACTCAGACTCTGCGTCGATTCCGGCGTCGCACCTTCTGAGGGGGTTGCGGTCGCAGTCGTCGTCTCGGTAACGATAGGCGTCTCAGTGGCGATCGGCGTCTCCGTCGGCGTTGGAATCTCCGTCTCCGTCGGCGTCGCGGATGGCGTAGCGGTGGTGGTAGCCGTCGCCGTTGTTGTCGCCGTCTTGGTCGCCTCTGCCGCGTCTCCTTCCGCAACACCTGCCGCCGATACCCCGGTGATGCGGAATGTGGCGTTGGCCGTTCGCGAACCCGAGACGCCCACGACCGGGTACGCCGCGACGGAGTTGTTCGGTGCGGTGAAGGTGCAGGTAAAGGAACCCGACGCCGAGGCGGTGACGTTACAGACTCGCGTACCCGTCCTCGTGCTGGACCGGTTCCAGTAGACGCTGACGGTCGATCCGGCGACCCAGCCCCGTCCCTTGGCGGTGATCTTGGTTCCGGCTTCGCCCGACGTCGGCGACAGCGTCAGACTCTGAACGACTGTGTAGGTGGCCGAAGCCGCCTTGCCGCTGGTCCTCCCCTTGAGCGTGACCCTATGGGCGCCCGCCGGCAAGAGCGGTACGTCGACGGTGATTGCGACCTTGCCCGTTGCGCCGGACGTTGCGCTCCCTCCACTGGTGGTCGAGGCATCCCAGAAGAGATCGACCGGTTCGTTGGCACCGAAGTTCGCGCCGTTCGCCGTCACCTTCGTTCGCGGCGAGCCGGTCTTCGGCGAGAGACCAACCATGGGCGCGACGACGTAGACCGTTGTCGCCGCACTTGCCTGACTGGTCACACCCTTCGCGATGAGCCTGTGGTTACCGCCCGCGCTCCCGGTGGGGATGACGAACGTACCGTCGGCTGATCCAAGGGAGTTGGTGGTCAGTTTCGTCAAGATCTTGCCGCCGGCGGTATCCCACCGAATTTCCACGAATTCTTTGGCACCAAATCCACGCGCCTTGACGGTGATGGTGGTCCCGACAGGTCCACTGGCCGGGACGCGGCCAAGCAAAGGCTGCACAGTCAACGGCGTATCCGCGGTCAAGCCACTGCTCCGACCCTTCGCGATGATGTTGTGGTTGCCCGCCGTCGTGAACGGTATCTTGAACGAGATGCTGAAGCTACCGTTACTCGCGACCGTCGCGCTCGTCAGCGGCTTTTTCGACGTCGAGTCGACGTACAGATCGACCGTCTCGCCCACCTCGAATGCGGTGCCGTCGACCTTGACCGACGTCCCCGGCGTGCCCTTGGTTGGGGAGAGGGCAATGCTCCGGGTCGACCCCGGCGCCCCGCCCTGTCCGCAGGCCCGAGCGGCCGTGTTGGCATCCTCGCCAGTCAGCCAGAGGATCGTGACGACGACCTCCCCGACTCCTTGCCCGTCGGCGAAACCGATGCCCATCCAGGTGCCGTCACCGAGGTCGATCGCCGCGCGATTGCCGACCTGATAGCCGACGTTCGAGACACCGATACCGTTGCTCAGGCCATAGCCGACGTCGAGGCCGTCTTTCGCGGCGTCGGCCCCGGTGTACCCCTGAGGCAGAATGTTCTTCGTCGTCGAGAGGTTGTTGAGATTGCGCTTGTCGGTCGGGTCCCACCAGTTGTCGTTGGTGAACCACGGGCCAACATCCCAAACCGGCGCGACGGAGCACTTGTTGTTCGCCGGATTCGTGACCCGGACGTAGCAGTTGTCTCCGCAGGCGGCCACGTAGCGGGAGCCACCCGGCGTCAGCCACGGGCAGGAACTCTGGGTGCAGGCCGGCAGCGCGACGAAGTGGTCGTTCGGCGTGATCCGGTGACCGTTCGACGTCGTCTCGCCGATCAGGTCTTCCTCGGTCGCGGTTACCGCGAAGGTCCCTGGTCCGATTTGGCTGGAGTTGCCCGGACTGCCGGCGACAACTTTGAAGGTCGTCGACGCCGATTTGCCGCTGGTTGCCCCCTTCGCCTTCAGCGTGTGCGAGCCGACACTCAGGTTGGGCACCAGCGCGGGGAAGTTCAGGGCGCCGCTTCCGTCGGTCTTGCGGGACTGCCAGACCGACGTGCTGCTGTCCCAGGTGAAGTTCACCGTTTCGTTAGCGCCGAACCCGCCGGCGCTGATCGACATATTTCCGCTGACCGGACCGGACGTCGGCGCGACCGAGACCGACGCCGCACCCGTCACCCCGATATTGACCGTCGACGAAGTGCCCGCTGCCGTGGCCACGAGTGGGTAGCTCCCTGCGCCCACCTGTGGAATGGCGAACGAACAATTGAAGCTGCCCTTGCTGGAGGTCGTGCCCGAGCAGACGGTCGTCCCGGCACTGCCGGCAACCCTATTCCAGGCGACGGTAATGCTTTGACTGACGGCGAAACCCTTCGCGGCGACCGTGATCGTCGTCCCTGGCGCTCCGCTCTTCGGATTTGCCGTCAGGACTCGCTCGACCAAGAGCGCGCCCCAGGCGGTCAATCCGCTCTTCTGGCCGACGCCCACGTAGTCGTGCCAGCCGCTGCTCCCCTCCGGCATCTTGAACGTGGCTGTGCCCGTGCCGTTGGCATTGGTGGCCACGTTGGCAAGCACCTCACCGGAGGTTGTCTCCCACGAGACTTTGACCGTCTCGCCGCCACCAAAGCCCTGAACCGTCAAGTTGATGGTCGTGCCCGGCGGGCCCAGATAGGGTGTCCGATTCAGGTACGGGGTGATCTTGAACGCCTTCGAGACGCTCTTGGCAGTGGTGACCCCTCGACCGATGATGGTGTGATTGCCGCCGACCCGTTCCGGAATCGTGACCGACGTGCTCCAGGCTCCCGAGGCATTGGCCTTCGCTTCGCCAATCTGCTGCGTGCTGGTAACCGTGTCGAAGTAGAGACGGACGGTCTCGTTCGCGCCGTAGCCCGTCCCGCTGACGTTGACCGCCGCGCCTACCCGGCCGGACGCGGCGCTGAGCGTCATCCCCAGCGTCGTCGATCCGCCCGGCGTGGGCGTGGGCGTACTGCTCGCGCCATCGACCCAGAACACCCACTTGGCGCTCAGGTTGCTGGTACCGGCACTGTTCCGCGCCCGAACTTGCCACGTGTACTGACCGTTGCCGACGGACGGCGTCGTCCAGGACGTGGCGCTGATCCAGGGACTGCTCATGTTTCCGTCGTTGATGACGACTTGGTACTCGGTCGCGCCGGAGACGGCATTCCAGCGCAGCGTCGTCGTCGTCGGAGACGTGGTGTAGGTCGTGCCGGTGGCCGGGCTGACCAGAGTCGGAACATCCGGCGCGGTCCCTCCACCCGCCGCAGGGGACTCGGAGTTGGTCGAGACAACTTGCGTATTGAGGTATTGGTTGGAACCGCCCTTGTCGGGGAAGTCGTAGCCGTCGATCTTGTGGGCGCCGGTGAACGGGACGGCGTGACGGTCCCAGTTCCCACCATCGTTGGTCGTCCAGAGCGTCACGTGAAGATGCGGAGTGCTGCCGGCGGCGGCTTCGCCTGCCGGCGCGACGGTGCCGAGATACTGACCTTGGCGGATGGCCTGGCCCGCAGCCAACCCAGGGGCGAGTCTGGTGTGGAAATAGGCGAAGGCGTAACCGTCGCCGAGGTTGATCGACATCCCGCCGGTCGACTCGTCGATCCATCGGATCGTGCCGTCCACGGGCGAGATGACGCGTTGGCCGGCCGTGTTGCCGTCGGCACGGACAAGATCGAGCGAGTAGTAGTACTGCCAGGTCGATGAGTTGTTTTGATGACTGGAGCCGTTGTAGCCCTGCAAGATCCGCCAGGTCGCACCGGACGCGAACGGCATCTTGATTTGAGTGTGGTGGGCCAGGACGGTGGTCGGTTGGACGAAACCGGCGAAGGGTGCGAGGAGGAGGAGGAGAACGACGAGCATCCAGCCGACGCGAGTGCGCGCAGCACCATGCAGGCACGGTTTAGCCGCGCAGGGACGGTTCTTTAACATGAGGCGATTCCTCCGCGGTCGCTCCGGATCATCCCACGCACGGCGCCAGCCAACGCCTATGTGTGCGTTCCCTCGATCCAAGAGAAACCGGTTCGGCCGCTTTCGGGGGATGCGGGCCGCTCCAGCCAAGCGTACGAGCACAGACTAGTGCGTCTCGCCGGGCAACGCAAGAGGCCGGTTGGTTTCTCGGCGCGCGCCGCGGGTTCCCCCAACCCGGTCGCGTGCCGTCAGCCGGTCCTCGAAAGGTGGTGACGCCCCTGCAAGGGCGCCGCCGTTACGACCCCGTCGCCACGCCGAGTTTCAGCGTGCGGGCGAGGCCAAGGGCAGCATCGGGACTCAAGAAGCCGCCGAGTTCGGCGTCGACGTCATGCATGGTTTGTTCACTGAGAAGGATCTGGCCGCGGAACTGATCCGTCGGTTCAATCCCGGCAAAGGCTAGGAATTTGGCGAAGATCGGTGGTGCCTCGAGGTCCGCGTGGCGGTCGAACCGCGCCGCGTGGGGCAGTGTTTCGACGTAGTTGGCGAAGGATGTGGCGTCGGCATAAAGACCGGGCAAGATGTCCTCGGCTTCGTTCGGCGCGCTCAGAAACCCGATGGAGTCGGCATTCGCCGGTGCCGTGTCATCGCCTGGCCAGGCCGCGGAATTCAAGAGTGCGACGAGATCGCGGTTTCGATTGAGGACCCCCCAGGTCTTGGCCTTGACCACCGTCGGATCGACCTCGGCGATGGCGGCATAGGCGAGTGTGCCCATCAGCGCCGCTGCAATCGCCTCCTGAGTCGTCCAGGTGTCGTCGTGCAGGAGCGTCCCCTCGACGATCGCCGACGCCAGCAACTCCGGCGATTCGCCGAAGAGCAGGCTATTGATGAGGATCGCGGCCGGCGTACCGTCGCCTTCGGTGTCGGACTGGCGGGCGGCCGGGGCGCTGTTCCGTAGATCCGCAAACAGAACCTGCAGCGGCACGCCATCCGGATTGTTGGCGTCGAAGATGGCGCCCAGGGCAAGATCCCACGGTTTGAGGGCGCCAAGCATCAGGGTCGCGGCACGTAGCGACGGATCGGGAATCAACTCCGCCGTGCGTGCGTTGCCGTATCGCGCCATCAGGGCATCCTTCGCGTCCGTCGGCAGTTCGCTTGCGTCGAGGAATGCGGCGAGCGACTCGCGCCCGGCTTCCTCGCTCAGTGTCTTGCCGGTCCGCTTGGCGCCCGACGGATCGAATAGGGCTGGATCGCGGGGTGCAAACGGACGAGCGTCGAGCGAGACCTTGCTCGCCAGCCTCCCGCCGCCGCTCGCCTCGCGGATATCGGTCGTCATGTGTAGACCGAGCACCTGGACGAGCTTTACCGCTCGTTTCGGTGTAATCACCTTGCCGACGCCGCGGTCGATGACCGCCAGCATCTCCTCGCCGTAGTACGGTTCCTTGCCGAGCGCCTTTCCGCCAGGAAATCGGGCGATGAGGGCGGCCGTCGTTTGCTGCCCCGGCGAGCCGATGTTGAGGAGCGAGTCGTAGAAACCGTCAGCCTCGACGACGTAGCGGATACTCTCGTAGTCGAACTCGCCGAAGTAGCCGCCGACGAAGACGTCGCCGAGCGTCGAGGTCGCGATCCCGACCTGACCCGCGCCGCCCCGTCCGGTCGAGTTGAGCAGCGCCAGCAACTCCAGATTGTTGAAGAACGCGAGATCGGTGCCCTGATAGGCGGCCCTAGGGTCGACGAGCAGGACCTCGGCGTAGCAGATCGTGTCGAGGATGTTGGCGACGATCTCCTCTTCGGCCGAGTTGCCGTCTCCGCCATGGAGCGACTCGTGAACGACCACCGGGATCAGTTGCACCGGCGGCTCGCCCGCGTATGCCGAGTCGACGACCATGGAGTGCCGTCCGTCGCGGGGATCCTCGTAGAGCGTCGCGATCGCGCCGGCAAAGCCGATGTTGTCGAAGTCCACCGTCCGATACGGTTCACCGGATGGGTTCTCTCCGTCGAGAACGGCGCGAATCGTCGCCTCGTACGGGTCCCAGTCCGTGAGCATCAGCAAACTCGCCCGCAAGGTCGGCGCAGGGACAATCCGCTTCACTTTCCGGCTGTCGAACGAGGCCAGCGTGTCATCGATCCTGCTCTCTGCAAGACCGCGCAACTCCAAAAAGCGCTGGAGGTGATCGCGCGCCTCACCCTCGGTCAGCGGTTGAGCCTCCGGGGCCTCGACCGGAAATGCCTTTTCCGCTCCCTCCTCGATGATGAAGGGGCGAGAGCGCATGATGCGATCGGCGCTCAGCGAAGTATCGAACGGCGCGAGCTGCAGATCTTGCAGCTCGTCTTCGTCGGTCGATGTCTGCGAAGTCGGCATCAGATACCGCAACGCCCGGTGCACCCGTGACGATACGCCGCCGGCGGGCGATCCGGGAACGGCTCCGACCGGCTTCATGGCCGGGGCGACGAACACCATCGCCAGGAGGAAGGGGAGGACATAGAAGCAGAGATTCGGGCGCCGAGGTGCCACTCTCCTGGAGTGAGCCTGAGCATGACGATTCGTCTTTTGTCTGCCCATGGCACTGCACCCATCCGCTCGTCCGCCTATTTCCGGACCTCCCCGCTGGCCAGTATACGCAGTCGGTACGTGAACGATCAGCCATAAACGTGGGCCAATTGTCATGGTCTCGGCCCGATGCAGGTCTCAGGACGGCCTCTCAAGAGCGACTCGGATCGCCGCGAGTCGCCGGCATTACAGGGGCGCGAACTCGTTCCCAGGTCTGGTCGCCCACCCCGCCCAACCGCGGTCGTAGATGAGGAATTCTGAATATCCCATCAACGCCAGGACGAGCCACGACTGCGCCGCCTCAACCCCGAACCGCGCGTAGAGGACGATGCGGCGGTTGGGCGTGGCGCCGACAGCGGTCAGGGTAGCCGAGATCTCC
>JAXDKI010000172.1:0-3637 GCA_034667245.1 Thermomicrobiales bacterium
GGGCTCCTTATGTCTTATCTCTTATCCCTAACGGCTGACGGCTGACGGCTGACGGCCAGGAGTAATGCGATGACGACACGGCTTGAACTCCGTACCGCCGTCCGACGCCGCCTCGAGGACACGGGCGGGAGTCCGCTCTGGGACGACGCCTCCCTCAACGACTTCCTGACGGAGGCGATGCGGCGCTATGGGGCGCGCTTCCCGAAAGAGCTCTCGACGACGGCGAACGTGGCCGCAGGGGCGACAAGCGCGGCGGTGGCACCCGCCATCGCGGCGAGCCAGGTGGTGCGCGTCTTCGACTCCGCGGGGCACCTGATCCCTCGTCAGCACGCGATCGAACCCGGCGACTCCGCGCTGGCCGGCCTGGCAAGCGCCCAGGCCTGGCGCTGGTGGGGATCGAACCTCGTCCTGGCGCAGCCGGCGGGAACGACCGGCGACTGGCAGATCGATTACCTCGGCGGGCGCGCCCTGCCGAACGACGACGCGACGGCGGTCGAGGTCGTCTCCGGCGACGAGGACATCGTCGTCCTGCTGGCGGCGGCCACCGCGTTGTGGCGACGCGCCATCGAGGACGGCAAGCGGGGCGTGGGACGGACATCGCAGGTGGCGATCCAGGCCGCGGCCGAGGCGTTCCAGAACGAGGCGGAGCGTCTGATGTCGACGCGCCGGCGACGGGCGCGAGGCGGCTGGACGGCGACGGGATGAGGTGACGCGATGCCGATCGGCTGGGATACCGGTGGGGCGGGTGCGCCGGGCCCACCACCCGTCCCGATTGGGGACGGGACCGATCAAATCGGAGGCGGAACGGATCAGTTCACCCCCCCGGAGATCGAGGTGGAGCCGCTGTTCCCGATCGTCTGGACCCGCTGGCAAACGATGGAGGACGAGCGGGTCTGCCCGGAGTGCGGTCCCCTCGACGGCCTAGCTTGGGAAGAAACCGACGGACCGATGCCGCCGCTGCACGGCAACTGCCGCTGCACGCGGACCTACGCGTTTACAGAGTATCGGACGAGGACCTAGCTTCGAGCTCAGAGCTCGGAGCTCACCAGAGGTGTCTATGCCACAACCCTACGACATCGAACTCGACGGCGCGGGATACATGATCGCGCCGGGGACGTATCGGCGTGTCAGCGATGGGATGCCGGAGGGGAGGACGGGACGGGTCGTCGTCAAGGATTTCGTTGGCGGACAGCGGCAGGCATTGCAGCTGGCGCGCGACCGTTCCTGGGACTCCGACGGCGTCGGTCCGGCGATGATGGGGCAAGGCGTCGAGCCGTGGCCCTATACCACCTTTCACGGCGACGGGGTGCTGCCGGCGATCACGCGGACGAGTCGGACGCCGTCGATCGTGACGGGCGGCTACGTCTGGGTGGGGAAGGGGACGACCCTCTACAAGTCGGTCGCCCTTACGGCGACCTCGTGGGCCTCCTTCCAAGCCGACAAGGCAGTCGCCGGGCACGGCCATCACTGACCTGGCCGTTCGGTCCGATCAGACGCTCTACGTGCTATACGGCGGAAGCGGCGACATTCGCACCTACGACCTGGGCGGGGCGGCCAGCGCGATCCCGGTGCTACGGGCCGGCCGCAAGGGAGACTGCGGCGTCGGCTATGCCGGCATGCTGATCTTCGGTGGACAAGACGGCTCGCTGATCCGCATGGACGACGGCACCAATCAGGACAGCCGTCAGTTGGACGGGGTGCCGCGGCGGATGGCTCTGCACGATGGCCGGGTGGCGATTGCAACGCGGACCGGGTCCCTGTGGCTGCTCAGCGGCAAGTGGGACAGCGTCGCCCTGAAGTGGAGCGGGGAGCCGGAGCCGCTCTTCACCCACGGCGTCTATGCGGACGATCAGGATTACATCTTCCTGGTCTCCTTCGGCGGCCGGCTCTACACCTGGCTACAAGGGCAGGTGCTCGAATACAACCCCAGCGCCGGGAGCAGCCGGCAGGGGTGGCGATCGACGGGACTCGAAGGCAGAAGTTGCTACGGGGCGACGGTCGCCGCCAACATGCTCGTCGTCGCGATCGTCAGCCGGGACGGGGTGCCGCAGCTTTGGGCGTGGGATGGTTCGGGCTGGTGGCTGATGGAGAGCGTCCCCGGTGGGCAAGCGCGCTGCTGGCCGGTCTTCCTCGCCGGCGCCGGCAACCTGGATCTGCTCGCCTTCCGAGACGGCAACGTGGGGGTCAACTACAGCCTCTTCCGCATGGCGTACCGGGACGCGACCAATCACAACTACAACGCGAGCGGGCAGTGGGTGAGCTCGCTCCTGGACGCCGGCGAGCGCGACAAGACCAAAGCCTGGCGCAAGATCGGCTGCACCTTCGCGGCGCCGCAGGTCCGCGGCAACGCCGCCAGCAATGACGCCGTTACCGTTGCCCTCTCCTACTCGACCGACGGCGGCACAACCTTCACGACGGCGGTCAGCACCGCCGTCAGCGACCCGGCGAACCGGACACTCGACCTGGAAGCGAATCTTGCCAGCGCGGCGGCCGTCAGCCGCTTCTTGATGCTGCGGGTCTCCTTCTCCAGCGTTCTCGACTGGGCACCGGTCCTGACCGGTGTTTGGGCAGAGTACGAGCTGCTCGACGCCCCGGCGAAGCGCCGCAAGTGGAGTTTCAAGGTCCACGCGCACGACGCCACCGTCCAGCGCGACGGCAGCGTCGCCACCCGCACCGGTCGCCAGCTCGCCGCCGATCTCTGGGCCGATTGGTCCGCCGGCAACACCGTCGCCTTCAAAGACGTCGACTACGACGCCGCGACCACCACGTATCAGGTCCGCATCGTCGGCATCGCCGAGGAGGTCGCCAAACCGAGCGACGGCGGGCGCTGGGGCGAATCGACGCTGGCGCTGACGCTGGTCGAGGTGTGAGCACGTGTCAATCGGCAATGCTCATACCCCGATGCGCGCCAGCGAGTCAAACAGGCGAGGCCGATATTGGGCCGAGATAACACCATGTCGCCAATCGGCTCGGGAATGCTCGATTGCGGCGTCGGTCAGGTTTGTCATCCTGTGACAACGGGGCATTGGCCAGGAGCGACGGAGATGCACCTGAGCTACAATGCCGCCGTAGAAGCCAACCTGGACGACGCAGTCGCTCATTCCGTGGAGGAATCCGCATGACCGAACCGATCACCGATCCCAAACCGGGAGACCGGGTTCTGCTGGGGCGCCGCGCCGTCGTCCGCGGTGGATTCGCGGGCGGGCTTGCCCTCGCCGGCGTCCTCGTCGAAGCGGCCTTCCGTGGTGTCGATGCCAAACCGAAGCCGGCAAAGAAACCGACGAGGAGGGCGAAGGCAACGACGGTGAAGACGGCCGGCGTGAAGGCGGCCGAGACGTCGACCGGGACCAACGGCGCGGATAAGGGAGGCGACACCGCCGGGCCAAACACCCCAGGTACGGATAACACCGGCTTGCCCGCGACGGGCAACGACGGTACCGGCACCAATGCGCCCAGCGGCAACCCCACATCCGGACAGAGCCAAACCGGCGAGAGCAAGGGCGGCGACACAACCGGTACCTCCGACACCAAGCCCCCTGTCCAAGGCGGGACGAATACCGGCTCCACCGTCCACTGCACTACGCGTGGTGCAATCGTCGATGCTCAGAACCCGGCCAACAACCGACCAGCGGAAACG
>JAXDKI010000173.1:0-10985 GCA_034667245.1 Thermomicrobiales bacterium
TGGGAACGTCCGGCCCGGCAATGCGGATGCGCCGGGAGGGCTGGATGAAGCCGAGTCGCACCCCGCCGCCGGCAAAGGCGGCGATCGGATCGCGTCCCGGGGCGGAATTGCGTAGCAGGTAGCCGACCAAGAGCGGCAGCGAGACATCGAACGGACTGATCCGCGCGTAAACGATAACGAGTATCGCGCACACCGGCCGCCCGCTCCGTTGCGGCCCATCGCGCATGACCTCAGGCGCCTCGCGCCGGCCTCGTTTCGGCCGGTCCAGGCTGTTCATGTTTCGGACCTCGATTTGTTTTGGCTCGCTCGTCTCGCGTATGCTTCGAGGAGAACAGCAACGAATGAAACGAAGGCCGCTGCAACCGCTCTCCAGGTTGCCGGCGTCAAGGGAAAGGTCGCCGGGTGCCCCGACTTCGGTTTGTGCTGGCCTTGCTCTTCGTGATGACCATGCTCCCCGCATTGGGCGGAGCCCACGTGCAGGCAGCATCCGCGCCGCCGAACGATCTGGTGAGCAATGCCAAGACGATTTCGACGCTGCCGTACACCGATTCCGAGAACACCACCAGGGCCACGCGATCGTCAACCGAGTTGCAGGGATGCCTGGCGGGTAAAACCGTCTGGTACAAGTTCAAGGCGCCGGAAAGCGGTGGTTACATCTTCTCTACGAGAGGAAGTAACTACGACACACTCATGAGCGGGTTCAAGGGCGCGCCGAAAGCGGATGTCTCTAACCAGGTCGCCTGCAGTGAGGACTCATCATCGAGCCGACTGACCTCGGTCTTTACGATCGCGATGCTTGCGGGCGTGACCTACTACATCGGTATCTCCGCGAATGACAACGGCGGAACGCTAAATTTTTCGGCGGACAGCAGCGGTCCGACGAAGATCGCGCTTAGCATCATCAACGACGATCTCACCGCCACACCCACCACCTCCGCGTCGCCAGGAACCCGGTTGGGCGTTGGCGTGTATGGCTTTACCTCCAGCGTGTACTTCAACGCGTATCTCATCCGAAGCGGCAAGAAGATCTTCCTCGCTTACAGCTCCCCGGGTACGGACGGTGCCGGAGCCGGCTATTTCACCCTTCCCAATATTCCGCAAGGCACCTACACGATCCGTGTCGAGCAGCGCGAGATCGTCGCGACCACCCGCCTCAAGGTCGTTCCCTCGCTCGCGATCAAGCCCGCAACCGGGAAACGCGGCGCGAAACTGACGTTCACGCTACGCGGGTTTGCCGCCAAGGAGAAGATCACGATCCAATGGTGGTCCAATAACGCCTGGCTCAACGTGCCCTCGGGCAGTTCGTCCTCGACGTCGGTGGTGACCTCCTCCGACGGCAATGCGTCGCTCACGGTGAAGGTTCCGAGCTTTGCGGCGGGTGGCTCCAACAAAGTCCGGGCGGTCGGCGCTACGAGCCGGGCGGCCGGCAACCCGGTCACCGTGACCGGCGTGGCGTCCGCAGCCGCCTCGACGCAGCGCTCCACAACCCGCGCGGCGACCGCGACCCCAACGCCGGGTGATCCTCGTCCCGAAGCGACGGCCGAGCCGCCGGTGGCTTCTTCAAGCCCAACCAACACGGCCGTGCCGACTGCGGAGACATCGGGACCGAGCGAGCCGACGCCGGAAACCGGTGACGTCGGGCCCGACCAGACCGCGACGGGCGTCGACGCGACAGAAACGTCAGAGGCCGCCGCACCAGCCGATTCCGCGAGAATGCGGGAATGAACGACATAGGGCGAGCACATGGGGCCGCCATCGGGATCCAACAGGTCGTGACCGCCTGGGCCCTGGCGACACACGTCAGCCACGGCTCCCCCGGCGGCGCATCGCCGGCCGCCCTCGCCGAGGCCGAGCGGACCCTGGGCCGCGCCCTGCCGCCCGCCGCCCGCGACCTCTACGCGGCCTACGACGGCGGCGACTTCATCGGCGGCAACATCAACCTCCTCCCCCTCCACCCGACCATGAGGGACATCCTCGCCCTGACCACCGCCAGCGACCTCATGCGCGAGTGGCGGTGGGAAGTCCCACCGGAGCTGCTAATCTTTGGCGGCAACGGCTCCGAAGTGTCCTACGGGCTCTGGCTCCACGAGCCGCGCGTGCCGGACCCGGTGGTCGTCGCGATCAGCGAGGACCAAGGACTCGCCGTGGTCGGCGACTCGCTGCCCGGCTTCCTGGCCGGGCACAGCGCCTACTACCTGCTCCTCAAAGCAACGCATGGCTACGATCTGGTGCCGGCGCTCGATGCGCTGGGCGTGCCCGCCCCGTTACGCTCGTACGACCCCACGGACGACGGGCTGTACCACCGGCTCCTCAACTGGGCCAATCCGCACCTGCCCGACAAGGAGTCGGACCCGTGGGCCCACCGCATGACGCGCGACCAGATCAACGAGCTCGCCCGTCGCCGATCGTAGCTAAGCCATCCCCGCTGATCCTTCTGTTGCCCGCCCCAGAGACGACCGATCACGTGACCGCTCCCGCGGAGCGTTCGCGCTCGAAGGCCATGTCCAGGTTCCATTGCCCCGAATGCCATCATGGTCCGTAGTTGACCGCACAAGTCCCCGTCAAGATCGCGCTCACCTACTTCCTCCCCTTCGCCGTCTTGACCTACTCCGCCCTCGTGATCGCCTGCCTGATCCACCGTGAGGCGAGCCGAGGCTGCTGCCGTCTCGGACGGAACGCTTGATGTCGGGCCCACCAGTCTCCGGACCATCTCCGCCGACGTCGAACGGCACGACGCCCAGGTAACGGTGCTGTCCGGTTCCGGACCGGAAAGGCATGCAGTGCATGGCCGGCTGTCACTTGTTTCACTGAGGCGATCGCCTCGTTCTCTGACTATGCCTCCTGTGGCACTCAGTGCGAGATCGAATCCCACGGCGGACCACCTATCTTTGTATTACCCAGACTTTGCAAATAACCAGCCTCTCCGGTCTCTGTGGTACCTATTACGCCGCTCATAGCCATCGCCGCTTCACCACTCCGGCCACATGGTTGACAACCATCCGTAGGCTTCGTTGCCCATACTCTTGGGTAGAGATAACCCGCATTATCTGCATTGCCGTGTTGCGCCCCAGATAATGACAATGCTCATGCCCTCATCATCGTCCCGTCTTGGCAGCCACGCCGGATTGCACTTCAGGCGGTTACGGTCGGTGAGCTTCAGACAGCGAACGGGGTGTCCGTGGGAGTCGCAAACCGTAGGGGCGTTCTGCCGACAGTCTTCTCCGACGACGGGCAGCGCCTCACGCATCGTGTCCGGGCAGGACGAGGACGTTCCTCGACCCGCGGTCACGATCGGTCGGTTGGTGCGCTCCGCGGCCGACTCGGGCACCGGGCAGGTTGCGGAGTCGGGGATATCGTCCACGTCCAACCCCTGATTCCCAACGATCCCTGGGAAGTCCCACCGCGCCGCCGCTACTGAAACGGCCTCGACGTCGGCGCGAGCGCCGCTCGCGCCGACGCGACGATCGGGCATTCGCCCTACCTTGCGCCCTGCGCATCTCGCTGCATCGACGGACGGGATTCGGGCGTTCGCCCGATGTGATCCGTGGGACGCGGGCCTAGTCTCAGTACATGCCACGGGGATTTGGCCCGCGTCTGCACCGCTCTAGAGAAAGGGAACGAGCATGAGCCGAATCGTATCCTCCGGCATCCCGGGCGGACGACTGTCGCGCCGATCGGCGGTCGGCAAGCTCGCCGGCGCTGGTGCGGCTGCGGCCGTTGCCGCTACCGGCCTCGGGACATCCCGAGGTGCCGCGCAAGGGGCCTCTTCGCGCGTCCGATCGTCCGTCGTCACGACCCAGAAAGGAATCGCCATGACCGAGGCATCTCCCACAGCCAACAGCACTCCCCTCACCGTCGTGCTCGTGCACGGCGCCTTCGCCGACTCCTCGGGCTGGAACGGCGTGATCGAACGGCTGCAGGCGGCCGGGGTCGCGACCACCGCTCCCCCCAACCCGCTGCGCGGCATCGCCCACGACGCCGCCTACGTCGCCGGCTACCTCAACCAGATCCCCGGTCCGGTGCTCCTCGTCGGCCACTCCTACGGCGGCGCGGTCATCACGAACGCCGGGTCCAAGGCCAAGAACGTCGTGGGCCTCGTCTACGTCGCGGGCTTTGCCCCGGACGAAGGCGAAACCCTGCTGGAGATCGAAAAGGATTCGCGGGACAGCGTCCTGCTCTCCGCCCTGGTCCCGCTCCAGTACCCGACGGGAAACGGGACGGAGACGGCGACCGAGTTCGCGATCGACCCCGCGAAGTTCCAGGAGGCGTTTGCCGCCGACCTGCCCCAAAGCCAAACCGCCGTGCTGGCCGCCACCCAGCGCCCGATCGCGGAACTGACGTTTGCCGAGCCGACCACGGCGCCCGCCTGGAAGTCGCTCCCGGCGTGGGCGGTGGTGCCCACGGGCGACAAGACCGTGGGCACCGACGTCGTGCGCTTCTACGCCGAGCGCGCCGGGGCCACGATCGTCGAAGTCGAAGGTTCCCACGCGATCATGATCTCGCAACCCCAGGCCGTCACCGACCTGATCCTGACCGCCATCAACACCGTCTCATGACGTAGCCGGCTCGGATGGTTGAGCGTCGACACCATCCGTCCGAGCCTCGATTCCACCTCGCAACAAAGGCGCAACACGGTCATAACCCATGACAAAGGAGGTCGGGCGACGTATGGAAGCACAGACCTTGCAACGCACGGGGGTCGCGGCCGACGCTGGGGCGACGTGGACGATCGATCCCGCTCACAGCACGATCGAGTTCTCGATCAAGCACATGATCTTTGCCACCGTCCACGGCCGCTTCAACGGTTTTCAGGGCACGATCCGGTTTGCCGACGATCGTCCCAACGACGCGTCGGTGGAGGTGCAGATCGACGCCGCCTCGATCGACACGGGCATCAGAAAGCGCGACGATCACCTGCGCTCCGCGGACTTCTTCGACGTCGCCACGTACCCCACCATCGCGTTTCGCGGCACGCGCGTCGAACCGATCGGCCCGTTTCGCCGCGACCGCTGGCGCGTGGCCGGCGTCCTGACGATCCACGGCGTCTCCCGACCGGTGGAACTGGCCGTCGAACAGACCGGCGGCCCGGATCTCTGGGACGTCGAGGTCGCCTCGTTCACGGCGACGACGAAGATCAGCCGGAAGGACTACGGCATCGGACTCAACCTGCCGCTCGACGCCGGCGGGCTCGTGATCGGCGACGAAGTCAGCATTGCGATCGACGTCCAGGTGGTGGAAGGTCCCATCAGGGGACGCTAGGGTCCCAGTCGGACGCTCACCAAGAAAGGCAAACCCATGAAAATCGTGGTCATCGGCGGCACCGGACTCATCGGCTCAAAGGTCGTGGCCATCCTCCGCGAGCAGGGCCACGAGCCCGTGCCAGCATCGCCAAGGTTGGGGATCAACACCCTCACCGGTGAAGGACTGGCGGAAGCCCTCGACGGCGCCACAGCGGTCGTCGACGTGTCCAACTCCCCGTCCTTCGAGGACGCGGCGGTGCTGGCGTTCTTCGAGACCTCAACCCGCAACCTCCTGGCGGCGGAAGCGGCCGCCGGCGTGGGTCATCACGTCGCGCTGTCGATCGTCGGGATCGACCGGTCGCCGGACAACGGGTACTTCAAGGCCAAGATCGCCCAGGAGAAGCTGATCGAAGCGGGGCCGATCCCGTACTCGATCGTTCGGGCGACGCAGTTCATGGAGTTCCTCGACGGGATCGCCGACGCCGCGACCACCGGCAATGAGGTTCACTTGGCACCCGTCGCGTTCCAACCGATCGCCGCCGCCGACGTCGCGCGCGCTATCGCCGGCGTCGCCGTGGGCTCCCCACTGAATGAGCGGGTGGAAATCGCCGGTCCCGAGCGGCTCCGCTTCGACGAGGTCATCCGGCGTCGCCTGGCGGCGCGAAACGATCCGCGTCGGGTGATCGCCGATCCGCGGGCGGCGTACTTCGGCTCGGTGCCGGGCGAGCAGTCGCTCGTCCCGCTCAACGCGGCGCAGCTCGGCACGATCCACTACGAAGACTGGCTCGCACCGTCCGCGACCGCAACCCGTTGATGCGCTGACAAAACGAGGGGGCATCGTCGGCTCGGGTTCGACCCGGCGATGCCCCCTCATGTGGAGACAACGCTTGCCGACGCGGACCGCGCCCCAATAGCGCGACCCGCGCGAGGTCATGACTGACCCCCACGCGCCACTTCGGAGCAGAACTGACCGAGCGCACGCTCGTCCCCCGCGATAACGCTCGCCTCGGCGATACCCGGTTCGACGGCCGGCTCGGCAAATCCTTGATCTTGACGTAGCTGCTCTCCCATGGGTCCCACATCGGGTATCGGGGGGCCCATGTCGATCAAGCACGGCTATGACGGGTCCGAGACCAGTTTGATTGCCGAAAAAGCATCCACCTGCTATCGTGTGATCTATACGTTTTTTTCTACTCTAGACGAGGAACATCGGGGCCTCGATCCTCTCTTCGTGTCCGAGCAGTTGGCGCGCGGCTCGAGGCCGGCGTGCATTTAAGGACTGATGGCCGTGAACGAGGCGGTTGACGGCCAACCGAGCCTCCCCCCCGCGCTATCCGATCCCAGCGCGGTCATGTCCGTGCTGGCCGCGATCGGCGCGGCGCCCCTCGTGGACCGTGAGGCCGAGCGTGACCTCATCGAAGATCGGCTCGCCGCGGCCGCGCACTCCCCGGGCGGCGTCATCGTCCTCACCGGCGAGTCCGGCGTCGGGAAGACGCGCCTCGCCGCCGCGACCGCCACCGGTCCCGATCGGACCGTGATGAGCGTGCGGTGCGACGAACACCTGCGCGATGTGCCGTATTCCCCCTTCCTCGATCCGGCAGCGGGATTCGGCGATCTTTCCGGCGTCCTCGCCCCGTCCTCGTCGTCGGCGGATTCACCGACCGCGCATGTTGACCTGTTCGAGCAGGTCGATCGGCTCCTCGTGGAACGTACCGAGGGGACGACGTGCGTGCTTGTTGTCGATCAACTGGAATGGATCGACGCCGCGTCCGTCGACCTCCTGCGCCATCTGGTTCGCCGCGGCCAACGCGGTGGCCGCGCCGTCCTGGCTACCATGCGCGTCGGCGTTCCTCAGATCGATTCACCGCTGGGGCAGCTCTTGGCCGATTGGAACCATCAGCGGCTGCTCCTGGAGGTGCCAGTCGCGCCGCTCGATCGGCCGGCCTCCGACGAGTTGGTCACGCACCTTCTCGGGGCAGCCGATCACAACCTGCGTGATGCGGTTTACGCGCGGACGGACGGCCTCCCGTTCTTCGTCGAAGAGTTCGTCCGGCTTTTGGTCACTGAAGGGCACGTCCTCCGCTACGAAGGCGAGTGGCGCAGCGCCGATCCGGCAGTCCCAAGCGATGGAGGGGTGTCTTTTGGAATTGCCGCGACCGTCATGCGGGGTCTCGATAGTCTTCCGTACGAGACCAAACACGCGCTGCATGCGGCCTCCGTGCTCGGCACGCGCTGCCACTTGGGCCTGCTCGCCGCTCTGGTCGACCGTGCAGAGGCCGAACTGACCGAGGACCTTGCACCGGCGGTCGCCGTGCGGTTGTTCCGGCTGGACAGCCACCCGGCACACGATTCCCCCTCACAAGGTGGATTCACGCACGCGCTCGTCCGTGATGCGCTCTACGCTGCCTTGCCACGCGAGGATCGGCGTGCATTTCACCGACGTGCGGCAGAGGTGTTGGCACGAACCCCGGCAGAGCGACCGTTCGATTTGACGCCCAACACCGACGCGGCGTTGCTGGCCTATCACGCCGAACGGGCACACGCTTGGACACTCGCGTATGAGGCGTCGCTGGCGGCCGGGAATGCGGCCGTGTCCCTTCTGGCTGGGCGGGGCGCATTGACCCACTTCAATCGCGCCCGCGGGCTTGCCCGCGCCGGGCACGTTTCACTTGCCGCGACCGATGCGCTGGCTCTCGACGAGCGCCTCGTGGCAACGCTGCGCGGCATCGGCCGCCTCGACGAGGCAACAACCGCTGCCCGAGACATGGCCCTTCGCGCCGGGGCCGCCGGCGATCGAGCGGCCGAGGCGTGGGCGCGAATCCAGTTCGCCGGCGCGGGAACCATCTCCCGTCGCTTCGAGGACCTCGAAGTGGAGTTGGAGCAGGGGAAGGCGATCGCCGAGACGCTCGATGACGACGGTTTGCTCGCATCGGCGCTGGAGGCGCGCGGCGTCTTGCTCAGTTCGCGCGGGCGGCTCGACGCGGCAGAGCAAGACTTTCAAGACGCGATCCGATTGGCAGATCGTGCCGACGATCGAGCGATCGCCGCGAACGGCCTGACCTTTGTCGGCCTCACCGCGTCGTGGCGCGGGCGGTTCCGCGAGGCCATCGCGACGGCCAGAGCGGCAACACGACTGGCCGAGGCTGCCCGCGACGCCGCGGCCCTCTCCGCGGCGCGCTTCAGTCTGGCCATGGCCCTGGCCGGGTGCGGTGAGTACGAGGAGGCCCTGGCCGCGCTGCACGACCTTCTCGCCCTGGCCAAGACGTCGGGTGAGCCCTATTACGCCGTCCGCGCACCGAACACGATCGGCTGGATCTATCGTGAGTTGGCCCTCGTCGATCGGGCGTTGCCATGGGACGAGATCGCCTGCGCCGAGCCAAACCCCGAAGGCGGGATCTGCCACTTCACAGCCCGCGCCAACAGCCTGCTCAACCTGGGGATGGACCTCATCCTCCTCGGCCGATTGGACCACGCCGAGGCGACCCTGGACCAAGCCGACGAGGCGGTCAACCAAAGCGAATACCTGCGCTGGCGAACGGCCACCCGCCTCGCGCTCTGCCGGGGCGAACTGGCGCTGGCGCGCGGGGATGCCGCCCTGGCCCTGGACCTGGCGGCGGACGCCCTGGTCCGTGCAACGTCGACCGACTCCGCCAAACACGGCCATCAGGCGCACGACCTCGCCGGCCGCGCGCTCAGCGCATTGGGACGAAACGAGGAAGCCGTCGAGCGGCTGGAGCAGGCCGTGTCCGTGGCCGAAGCGATCGAGTACCGCGCCGGCCACTGGCGCGGTCTCGCTCACCTGGCGGACGCGCTGTCGCGCCTGGGCCACGCACGCGAAGCCGACGAGCGCTACGCCGCGGCAGGACGCGTGGTCGAGGCAATCGCGCAGGGCCTGCACAACCCCGAGCTACGCGCCGACTTCCTAGCAGCGCCGGAGGTTGTCGCCCTGTTGGAGCGCGCCGAATCCGGCTCGCTGGCTCACCCTCTGCCGTTTCCGCTGGGACTGAGCGGGCGTGAGGTCGAGGTCCTCCGGCTCGTCGCGGAGGGGCTCACCAACGCCCAGGTCGCCGAACGGCTCTTCCTCAGCCCGAAGACGGTCGGCTCCCATCTCGTGAGTATCTTCGGCAAGCTCGGCGTCACCTCCCGCGCCGGCGCCACCCGGGTCGCGATCGAGCATGGGCTGTTCTAGCGCCGCCGCCCCCATGTTCTCGGGTACTCACCCTACCGCCCGGCAGCCGTCTACCGCGACGACAGCGCACGCAATTGCGGCGTTCGCCCGATGCGTCCTGATCGGCACGGGCCTAGAGTCAGACCATGCCGCGGCGCTTGAGCGGCCGGCGCGGTTCGGTTCACCGGCGCATCGCCGCGATCGTTGCCGCATCCGTGGCCGGACGGTACGTATCCCGTGGCTGACGCTCCGCAGCCGAACCGAGGTGACGCCATCAGAAGGAGGTGAGCGCCATCAGGGAGAACAGCGATCCACCTGGTCACACCTGCCCTCGTCCGCGGGTTCACCGCCGGGGGCCTAACCGCACGCACCACGTCACAGAAGGAGACTTCGCATGAACACGACGATCGTCCGACCCGCAACGCTTCCCGCCGTCGTGCTGGAGCCAGCCGCGCAGGCCTTGGCCGACGCCCTGGCAAGCGGCGGCGGTCCCCCCCTCTACACCCTCTCCCCGGATGACGCCCGTGCCGTGCTCGACAAGGCGCAGTCCAGCGAGGTCGCCATGCCGCCCGCCGAGATCGAGCAGAAGACCATCCCGGGCGGTCCGGACGGCGGGTTCTTGATCACCGTCGTCCGGCCCGTGGGCGCCAACGGTCGCCTGCCCGCGGTCGTGTACACGCACGGCGGCGGGTGGGTCCTCGGCAACTTCGCCACCCACGAGCGTTTGGTGCGCGACCTGGCCGGGCAGACCGGCGCGGCGTTCGTCTTCGTCAACTACCCGCGGTCGCCGGAAGCCCGGTATCCGACGGCGATCGAGCAGGTGTACGCAACGTTGACGTGGATCGCCGAACGCGGGGGGGAGCTGGGGCTGGACGGAAGCCGGCTGGCCGTCGCCGGTGAGAGCGTCGGCGGCAACATGACCGCCGCGGTGACGCTCCTGGCGAAGGCGCGCGGTGGTCCGGCCATTCGCTACCAGGCGCTCTTGTACCCCGTCACCAACGCCGCCTTCGACACCGACACCTACGAGCAGTTTGCCGACGGGCCTTGGCTGACCCGCGAGGCGATGAAGTGGTTCTGGGATGCCTACATCCCCGACGCCTCGCAGCGGTCCGAGCCGACGGCCTCGCCGCTCCAGGCAACCCTGGAGCAGCTGCGGGGGTTGCCGCCTGCCCTGGTCATCACCGACGAGGCGGACGTCCTGCGCGACGAGGGCGAGGCCTACGGGCGCAAGCTGCGCCAGGCGGGCGTCGACGTGACCGCGGTGCGCTACGAGGGCGTCTTCCACGACTTCATGATGCTCAACGCCCTGGCCGAGACGAATGCCAATCGCGACGCCACCGCTCAGACCGCACGAGCGCTGACTGCCGCATTGAGCCGGTAGGCGGAGAACCGGGCGATCCCGGCGCCATCGCCAAGAAGACAACAGTCCCGCCGCGATCCGGTGGCGGGACCGCGCCGAATACCGATCCCGAACGTGGGCCGGTCCCGAGGACCGTGGCCAAGCGTCTCGATTCCGTCGTGTCGAGAGACCAGGACCAACGCCGGCATGAGCTTCGTTCACGGATCGTAGCGCGGAG
>JAXDKI010000174.1:0-17337 GCA_034667245.1 Thermomicrobiales bacterium
AAGATCATCTGGGTCCACGTGCTCCGGAACGCCCTGCCGCCGATCATCGCCCTGGCCGGCGTGATGCTCCGGACCCTCCTCGGCTACACCCTGATCGTCGAGACGATCTTCCGCTGGCCGGGACTTGGCTACCAACTCGTCAATTCGGTGCTGAAACGCGACTACACGGTGGCGCAGACGCTGGCGATCCTGCTGACGGTCGCGGTCATCCTCTTCAATCTCCTCGCCGACATTGGCCAGCAATGGGCAGACCCTCGTGTCCGCCAGGGAGCCAAGACCGGATGAGCGCGGGCGGGACGTACGAACTGACAGTCGGTGTGGAGACGGAGGTTGTACCGGACGGAGCGCCGGGCCGCACCCTGGGCGACAAGCTGGCGCCGCTGGTGGCGAACAAGCTGGCACTCCTTGGTGGTTTGCTGACCATCGCCTTCCTCGTCCTGGGTCTCGTCGGCCTCCTCATCGTCAGCCGGCAGGAGTGGCAGCACCTCTACCTCGACCAGAACGTGCGCCGGACGTTGATCCTCCCCTTCGAGGAGGGGACCTTCCTGGGGACCGACAACCTGGGTCGGAGCATGGTCTGGCGACTCGTCGCCGGGACAGGTATCTCCCTCGGCGCGGGCCTCGCGGTGACGGCCATCTCGATGTCGGTCGGGATGGCCCTCGGTTCGCTGGCCGGGTACGTCGGCGGGTTGACGGACCGCCTCATCAGCGCCTTGATCGACCTCACCTGGGGTTTCCCGGTCATCCTCGTCGCCGTCATCTTCGTCGGCATGCTGGAGCCGGGCTTGACGGCCGTCATCCTCGCCATCAGCGTCGTCAACTGGGCCGGCTACGCCCGGATCGTCCGCGCCCAGACGCTCTCGCTAAAGGGGCGTGCCTTCGTCGAAGCGGCACGTGCCCTCGGCGTACCACGCTGGAAGATCGTGCTGCGCCACCTCATCCCGAACATGCTCGGCACGACCCTCGTGATGGCGTCGTACTACATCGCCGTCACCGTCATCGCCGAGGCCGGCTTGTCGTTTATCGGTCTTGGCGCGCAGCCGCCGACGCCGAGCCTCGGTCAGATGGTCTCGAACGGCCGCAGCTTCCTGAGCAAGGACCCCTGGATCGTCATCCTCCCCGGCGGGACAATCGCTCTCCTGGTCCTGGCCCTCAACACCCTCGGTGACGGCCTGCGCGATATCTTCGACCCCCGACTGCGACGGTGGTGAACATGACGTCTCCTCACCCTCTGACCGCGTCTCCCGCTACGCAAGAGAAGGGAAACCGGGACCATAAAGACGCACCCCTCTCCCGCAGAGCGGGCGGGGTGCCCTCTGGGCCGCGGTTGGGGGTGAGGGTCGATACCCCCCTCCTCACCGTCGACAACCTCACCACCGTCATCCACGCCCGTCGTCGCACCCTCCGCGCCGTCGATCGCGTCTCCTTCACCGTCAACCGCGGCGAAATTCTCGGACTGGTCGGCGAGAGCGGCTGCGGCAAATCGATGACGGCGCTCTCGCTCATGCGGTTGTTACCGCCGGGGGCGGCGGTCGCCGAAGGGTCGGTACGGTTCGACGGGCGCGACCTGCTCCGCCTGAACGGCGGCGAGATCCGAAAGGTGCGCGGCAACGACGTCTCGATGGTCTTCCAGGAACCGATGACCGCCCTCGATCCTGCCTTTACGGTGGGATCGCAGATTGCCGAGGTCGTGCGGGCGCACACGAAAGTCGGGGCCGAGGAGGCGCGGACACGTGCCGTGGCGATGCTCGATCGGCTCGGCATCCCGAACGCGGCGCGGCGGATCGACGACTACCCCCACCAGTTCTCCGGCGGTATGCGGCAGCGCGTCATGCTGGCGCTGGCACTGGTGATGAACCCGAAGCTGCTCCTGGCCGACGAGCCGACGACCGCGCTCGACGTCACCATCCAGGCCCAAATCCTCGACCTGATCGCCGATCTCCGGCGGGAGCTCGGGTTGAGCGTGATCCTGATCACCCACAACCTCGGCGTCGTCAACGAGATCGCCGATCGCGTCGCCGTGATGTACGCGGGGGAGATCGTCGAGATCGGGACGACCCGGCAGATCTTCGAGAATCCGCAACACCCCTACACCCAAGGATTGCTCAAGAGCATGCCGTACCTGGTATCGCGGCAGGCGACGTTGCACGTCATCCCCGGCCGCGTCCCGGAACTCTGGGCGATGCCGGCCGCCTGCCGCTTCGCCGCTCGTTGTTCTAACCGAATCGCGCCGTGCGTCGAAACGCACCCGGACCTCGCGAGGATCGAGACCGACCATGACCTCCGCTGCTACAACCCCACACCCTTCGTCCGCTGACCCACTCGTCGCGGTCCAGGGCTTGTCCAAGCGATTCCCGGTCGCCTGGGACTTCTTCGGCCGCGCCACGAAGTGGGTCTCGGCCGTCGACGACGTCTCGCTCGACGTGCAGCAGGGCGAGACGCTCGCACTCGTCGGCGAATCCGGCTCCGGCAAATCGACCCTCGCTCGCCTCGTCCTCCGCCTGATCGACGCCTCAAGTGGGAGCGTCCGGTTTCATGGCGAGGATGTGTTGGCGCTCTCGGCGAAGGAGTTACGGCATTTCCGGCAGCAGGCACAAATCATTTTCCAGGACCCGTTCGACTCGCTCGACCCGCGCATGAAGGCGACCGCGATCGTCGCCGAGGGGATGGGGCACCTCGGTCTCGGTAAGCAGGCGCAGAAAGCCCGGGTCGCGGAGCTGCTCCATCTCGTGCACCTCCCGACCGACGCCGGCGAGCGCTTTCCCCACGAGTTCTCCGGTGGGCAACGGCAACGCCTCAGCATTGCCCGCGCCCTGGCGGTCGATCCGACATTCATCGTCGCCGACGAACCGGTCAGCGCCCTCGACGTCTCGATGCAGAGTCAGATCCTCAACCTGATGCGCGAACTGCAAGACCGCCTCGGTCTCACCTATCTCTTCATCAGCCACGACATGAGCGTGGTCCGGCACATGGCCGATCGCGTCGCCGTCATGTACCTCGGCAAACTCGTCGAGGTCGCGCCGGCCGAGGAGTTGTTTCGCAACCCGCTCCACCCCTACACCCAGGCGCTCCTCTCCTCCGTCCCGTCGCTGCTGAAGGGGCGACCGGCCGGACGAATCCACCTGCCGGGTGAAGCCAGCGCGAACGACGCTCGCCCGGCCTGCCGCTTCGCCGGTCGCTGCTTCCGCGCCCTCGACCTCTGTCGACAAGAGGTGCCACCGCTTGAGCCGATCGCTCCCGGATCAGACCATTGGGTCGCCTGTTTCAACTCGGCGCCGATGCCCGCCGACCTGGCCGTCGCGTGACGCCCTCCCCGGTCGAGATCGCCGCCGCTGACGGCTGCATCCTGCGCGGCCAACTCTGGCCGGCCGCGTCCGATTGGGTCATCCTGCTCCACGATGTCGGCTCGGACGAAGACCTCGATCGCTGGCGCCCGCTTGTTTCCTCGTTGCTCGCCGAAAGCCTCTCGGTCCTCGCCGTCGACCTGCGCGGCCATGGCGCGTCAGACGGCGAGTGGCGAGCGGACGAGGCGGTGGACGACGTCACCGCGATCGTTCGGTTCACGCGCACACGAGGCGCCCGCTTCGTTGTCGTCGTCGTAGAGGGGGCGAGCGCCCTGAGCGCGTTGTGGGCGTTGGAGCGCGGGTCGGTGGACGGGACCGTGCTGCTCTCGGCGACGCAAGTCGGCGTTGCTGGGGGAATGGAAGAGGAATCCACGTCCGCGAAGGCTTCCCCTCCCCCAACGTTTGGGGAGGGGCCGGGGGTGGGGGCAATCCCTGCTCCGCTTCCCCGCGGCCCCGGCATCCCGAAGCTCTTCATCGTCGGCGCCCACGACCGTGAGGCCCACGAGACGACCGGCCGTCTGCGCGCCGCGTCGATCGGATGGGCATTGGTCGTCACCCTTCCGACCGATGAGCACGGAACCGCCCTCCTCGAGGGCACGTGGCTCGGGCATATCAGTGAGCACATCCTGGGTTTCGTCCGCGAGCGGCGCTACCTGGCAAGGCAGGACGCACCCGAGGTCGGTGCTCCGGTGGGTGCGGCGGATCGGTTCCTCGCACAGTTGGGCGTCATGCGGAAAGGAGACGGGAAATGATCAAGGCGATCGGCACGGCCTATCGGCGCGAAGACTTCACGCCCGAGGAGTTCATGCGGTACTGGCTCGAAGTCCACGCGCCGATCTCCGCCAAGGCGCCGGGACTGCGCGGCTACGTCGTTTCCGAGGTCATCCGCAAGGTGCAAGGCGAACTCGAAACCGAGGCATTCGTCGAGCAATGGTTCGACGACGAGGAAGCCGTGCAACGAGCGGGCGAGTCACCGGAGCTCGCGGCGGCCTGGGAAGACGTGCCCCGCTACGCGAAGACGACGGGGACATTTTGGCTCGTCAAGGAGCACATCATCATCCCGCCGCCTCCTCGCGGTCCCGGGCTGCTGCGCGATAAATAGTCACCACGGGCCATCGCCTCCAAGACGGTGGCCGAGAGGCCGTCGTGCCCGTCGCTGCCGTCGGGGTGGGGACCTCGACGGCAGCGACCGAGATCCGGCGCATCTGATCTCGGTTCGTGGCCGGAGATTCGTGCAAAGCAGCCAAAGACTAGGCTAGCCGACCAAAGAATGGGTCGCTTTTTTCACCCCATCAGCTATTGTCCGAGACGTTCCGCGGGCCGATCATGGAGTACACTTTCGGATAGGTTGCACGACCGTGTCCGCCGATCGTCGACCGCGTCCCGCTCTCATCGGGACGTCACTCCGGGGGAAGTCTGGTCCTCCGCTGCCGGTATCCCATGCTGGTTACGAGGGGCTGAAGTTCTCAGGCAGGGAGAGCCGATCATGATCACGGCCCGTCAGCTCGCTCGCGCGTACGATCTTTCGGTCGCATCCCTCTGGCGCGGCGACGCGCCTGACCAATCGCTGATCGCCTGGCTGGCTCGCTATCGGGTCACCGATCCGTTGCCCGAGCCACAGACGACGCCCGAGGCGGTGAGCCTCCTCGGCGGGGGCGGTTCTGGCATCCGCTGGTACTCGACGCCGACCGCGGTCGTCGGTTTCGCCACCGGCCACCCAGCCGTCTGCTACCGCATCCCCATCGGATCGGAACTCCCGACGGCCGGCGACACAACCGTGCGTGAACCGCTGATGCCGGTCGACCTCGTCGCAGCCTCGATGTAGCAAGCAGGAGGGGCTGATAGCCGATACTCATGGGGAACTGCCGAGTCCGGTAACGTCCGTTCATACCCATGGTTACGGATAGCCGGACAATGCTATCGGCTGTTGGCCCGTCCCCTGAAACCGCGTGTTGCCCAGCTTGACACCTTCTGGCCCCCTCCATACAATCCCGGTCACCCACACAGCGGACGCGCGACATTTGGGTCGCGACCACTCGTGTTGTAATTGCGCCCTACCGCGCGGCAGGGTGAGCAATGTACCGGGCAATGTAGGAGGAGGCAC
Organism: Thermomicrobiales bacterium; assembly: GCA_034667245.1. Classification (GTDB taxonomy): domain Bacteria; phylum Chloroflexota; class Chloroflexia; order Thermomicrobiales; family UBA6265; genus DATBFX01. The sequence continues at coordinate 5,449 of JAXDKI010000174.1, forward strand.
CGTGGCCGAGAACACTGAAGTTCGGGAGCTTTGGCGTGACGCCCTGACCGGCAAGATCAGCCGGCGTGACGTCATGCGACGCGGTTTAGCGCTGGGTCTCAGCGCGCCCGTTCTCGCCGCCCTGGCTCAGGAGACGGTCCGTGGCACGCTGGCCGCCACGGAAGGCACATTGAGCGTCACCTACTATCAGTGGATCGTCCAGAACCATCCGACCCTCGAGCGGGATTTCAACCCGGAATTTACCAAGACGCTCGAAGCCCAGGGCATGAAGCTCAACGCCGAGGTCGCCCCAGTCGAAGGCTTCGGGTTCGAGCGCTTCCTCGCCGAGGCACAGAAGCAGGACAGCACGTGGGACTTTTATCTCGGCGTCACGCCGTTCCTCGAGATGATCCAGCTCGCGGATTCAGGCACGATCGAGCCGTGGGATGAGTACCTTCCCGCTGGTCTTCTCGACGACCTTCCGACGTCGATCAAAGACGAGGGAACGTACAAGGATAAGTTCTACGTTTGGCCGTTCCTGCTCGACGTCATCGTCCAGGGTTGGAACGCCGAGCAGGTTGCCAAGGCTGGTCTCGACCCTGAGGTGGCGCCGAAGAACTGGGACGAGTTCATCGCCAATGCCACGAAGGTCAAGGAGAGCGGCGCTGCTCGTTTCGGTGCCACCTTCGACCGGCACCCCTGGCGGTCGCTGATCCCGATCACCCACAGCATCAAAACCGACGTCTACGACCCGACGACGGGTATCTTCCTCTGGAACAGCGACGAGGCGGTCCAGGCGCTCGAGATCATGAAGCGGATTTTCGAGGTCGCCAATCCAGACCTCGTCAATCCCGGCAACACCGATGGCGGTGTGAACGATACCCCCGACGAGCGAGCCTTCGCCGCCCAGGGCGCCTGCTACTACGTCAAGTACCAGAATGCCCACCTGCGCTTCGGCGGCACCTGGCCCGATCCCAGTCAGATCCGCATCTCCGCCCTGCCGGTCCAGGAAGGCGGCGCCGGCGGCACGGTCTTCTGGGACACTGGCGCCGTGCTTTTCACCTACGGCAAGAACAAACCTCAGGCTGCTGAGTACGTCAATGCATTGACCCACAATGACCTCTTCTGGCAGCGCTCGATCTCCGGCAATCCTGCCGAAGGCGAGGTCGCGCCCGTCCAACTCTGGACCTACAAGTCGCTTTGGGAGGGCTACCGCACCAGCAATCCCGAGTGGCTGCAGAACTCTCAGTGGGTCTTCAGCATCTACGACGGATTGGACAAGGCCAAGGCGATCGCACCGAGCAAGCTAGCCTTCTCGCAGTTCACCATCGGGCTGCCGTTCTACCTCGCCTACCTGCAGGGCGAGGAATCGGACCCGAAGGCCGCGCTGACCAAGGCGTATGACGCCGTGATGGCCGAGTACAACAAGTAGCCAGGCCGTCAGCTGTCAGCCGTCAGCCGTCAGCACTCCTCACACCCCGGCATGGTTCCCGCGGTGGGGAACAGGAGTTGATCGCTGATGGCTGACGGCTGATCGCTGTCCCGGAGGAGATGATGGCAAACGTGGCGCTGGAGCGGACCTCCGTGAGGACGGCGCAGCGGCGGATAGCGCTGCCGCCATTGTCGAGTTGGTTCTACCTGCTGCCGGCGGCCCTGTTCTTCCTCGGCTGGCAGCTCTTGCCAATCTTCCGCGTCGGCTGGTTCAGCTTTACTGACTTCAGGTTCGTCGCACCTCCCGGCACGCCGACCAACTGGATCGGCTTCGACAACTACCGGGAGGCGCTCGACAACCCATTCGTCAGATCGCCAATTGACCTATCTCTTCGCTGGCTGGTGGGGGCGGCCGGAACGCAGATCGTACTCGGCGTGCTGCTTCTGGCCGTCCTGGCGCGACGCGGACGCTGGGGAGAGGAACTTGCGTCGGCGCTGCGGCACCCGATCATCGTTCCTCCCCTCGCCGTCGCCGCAACCTGGATGCTCTTCTACGATTTCCACCTCTTCGGCCGCAATCTCAACATCAACGACGGCCTAAGCTTGAACGTCGGGAAGCCGGACGGGGCACCGCTCGCGTTATTGGCGGCACTGGTCGTCGTCCAAATCGCCCTCGCGGTCGTCGTGGCGCGGCGGGCGATGCTCGCCGGTACCTTCGCCGAGGTAGTGGCGTCGCCGAAGATCATCCCCGTCGTCGCGCCGGTCTTGATCGTCGTTGCCGCGGCCCTGGTCGATCTCGATCTCAGCCTCAGTGGGATTTTTGACCGATCGATCGGCGATCCCCTGCTGCGAGACGGCCTCGCGCGGGCGTTCAAGTTCACATCGCTCTTCGTTCCCGGCATGATTATCTTCCCGATGATCATCGCGGTCATGATCGATCGTATCCGCAACAATAAGGTCGCTACCTTCTATCGCCTCGTCCTGCTCATTCCGTCGATGATCCCGGGACCACTGATCTTTGTGCTTTGGAAGTGGATGTACGAGCCGAGTTGGATCGGTCCGATCAACTGGTTCCTCGTCGACTTCACACATCTCTTTAGCTATGCGAATGAACCGCAATGGCTTGGCGACAAGAACCTCGTCTTCTACGCGATCGCCGCTATGGAATGGTGGTGGGGGCTGGGCTACCACACCATGTTCTTCCTGGCCGGCTTGGCGACCATCCCCCGCGACTTGATCGACGCGGCGCGCGTCGACGGGGCGAACGAGTGGCGCCTCTTCTGGAACGTCACCGTGCCCCGGTTGCTGCCGATCATTCTGGTGTTGGTCGTCCTCCGCTTCGGCACCGCCATGGCCGTGCTCGACGAGTACATGATCATCGGCGGCGGTTTCGATCGCACCCGGCCGACCTACACCTGGACAATGTACATGTGGCAGGAGGCGTTCCAGACGAGCGAGATGGTCCGCAGCTATTCCGCGACAATCGGCTGGATCGGCGCGTTCATGATGCTGACCGTCGTCGCCGGCATGTTCTACGTTTTCCGGTCGCGCGACTAGCCGCGAGCGGTTCCTCAGGAGTTCGGCATGGCTGTCCAACCCCTCGCCCAACCGCTCAGCAAGAGCGATGTTCTCCATCGGTCGCGGACGTGGAAAGCGCGGCGACATCCCAATTGGGGGACGATCGTGCGCCACGTTGTGCTGGCGCTCTTCGCGCTGATCATCCTCCTCCCAATCGCCTGGGTGATCCTTCTCTCGCTGAAGTCACTGCCGGACGCCCAGCAGCGGTACATCTGGCCGAACGTGTTCCAGTTCCCGGACCATTACCAGTACGCCTGGAACAAGATCCCCACCCTGCGCCAAAACTATCTCAATAGCATCCTCGTCACCGTCGGTACGGTCGTCGCCTGCACCGTTAGCGCCGTGCTCGCCGGCTACGCCCTTGTCCACTTGCGAACTCCGGGCAAGCGAGTACTGGTGGCATTGCTCGTTGCCTCGCTCTTCTTCCCGACGCGCGTGACCGCACTGGTCGCCATCTACGAAGTCCAGGATAAGCTTGGGCTGATCAACAAAACCTGGGGATTGATCTTCCCATACACCGCGCTCAGCATCGCCATCTCGGTCTTCATCATGCGCGGCATGTTCGAGACGATCCCCCGCGATCTCCCCGACTCCGCCCGCATCGACGGAGCAAGCTCCTTCCGGATGTTGCTCGGAATCATGCTGCCGCTCGTCCGCAACGGTATCGTCGTCGTGATCATCGTCAATTTCGTCGCCGCCTGGGGCGAATACCTCCTCGCCTTCACGCTGATGAACGACCAGGACCAGCGGACGATGCCGGTCGTGATCGCCAGCGCCAGCAGCGGCATGGGAGGCTGGTACTGGCCGCGTCTCGCCGCCGTCTACATCATGGTGATCACCCCTGGCCTGATTGCCTTCGCCATCGCCCAGCGCTGGTACATGAAGGGCCTCCAAGAGGGCGCACTCAAGGCGTGAGGCAGGGCTGTTCTCCATAGTGGCGAGGGGGGGCGGGTTGACGCCCATCCCGTTGCACGCGGCATGGCTTGTGTACAGGAGAAAATCACACGATGCGTCTACCCAATACCGTCGCCTTGATCACCGGTGGCGGTTCAGGCATCGGCCGGGCGATCTGCGAACTCTATGCGAGAGAGGGCGCGAAGGTCGTCTCCGCCGACCGTTACCCGGACCGGGCTGACGAGACGGCGACGCGGATCAAACGCGCGGGCGGCGAGGCAACCGGCGTACCGGTTGACGTTGCGGATGCGGCGGCGGTCGCGGCGATGACGGAGCGGGCCATTGCCGCCTACGGGCGAGTCGACGTGCTCGTCAACAACGCCGGTCTCTCGGTCGGCGACGACATCCTGACGATCGACGAGGCGACCTGGGATCTCAACCTCAACGTTGTCTTGAAGGGCGTGTTTCTGTGTAGCAAAGCCGTCCTGCCGGGAATGCTGGAGCGCCGTCGCGGCGTCATCCTGAACATCGCCTCGGTCAATGGGCTCTGGGGCGTGGGAGAGGAAGCCTACAGCGCCGCCAAGGCGGGGATGATCAACCTGACCCAGAATATGGCCGTCAAGTACGGCGATCGCAACGTTCGCGTCAACTGCATCGCCCCCGGCACGATCCGGACTCCCATCTGGGGCGCCCGCGTCGCCCAAGACCCGCAGGTCTTCGACAAGCTCGCCGGGTGGTATCCCCTCGGCCGTGTCGGCGAACCCGAAGACGTCGCCAACGCCGCCCTGTTCCTCGCCTCCGACGAAGCCTCCTGGATCACCGGCGTGACACTACCGGTGGACGGCGGGTTGCTCGCCGGGACGTACCGGATCTCGCGCGATCTGCAGGGCGAGGGCTAAGAACGGCGATCGGCTGCGCAAGCCCAACCTATGAGCTGCCTGGCAGCATGGGAGTTGCGACCACCCTCGGTCATGGACATATCTCAGTCGTCCGTATGCACGCGTGGTCCGGGCAGCAACAGTCGCGGCAAAGGCAGGTCGCTCTGACTCGTTGCGTGGCCAGGAGCGACGGATGACCGACGTCTGACGACTGGAGACCCACTCACCCCTGCGTGCCGGCAGATCGGACAGCGGTAGATCGGAAGCAGCGCGCCGTCGTCGCAACGCAGGTGGACAACCACGAGCACGGCGGCGCAGCGGCGGCAGCGCGGCGCATCGTCGGTGAGCGGTACGACCGAATCGAACGGCATGAGCGGTAATATGTCCCGATGATTGGCGAGGTCGATGGTATCCACAGTTCTCCCTCCGTCCTGGAGCCGCGCGGGCGTCGCCGGAATCGGCGCGGGGCAGTGCGGTTGTCGTACACGTGCATAGACTGTGCCGCGGAGGCAACGATCGTAACTCGTCCCGTTTCGCCAGCCGGAACACTGTCGAGCCCGTATTGACACCCGCCTGATCGCACTCCTAGAATGCGGCGTCTGCTCAGGGGAAAGGTCCATTGTTCGTAGGTCGCACATGGCGCGTCGTGGGCCGACGAGCATTCATCCGTTTAATTCCAGGCAGCGTTTGACGATCTTTCGGCGAGACACGCAACGTCGATTCCGCTGAGGCTGAGAGGAGCGCGCGTGGTGCAGCAAACGACGGCGACATCGGCGCACGCGGCAATTCCCAGCAGGCCCCACGGTCAGCTGTCTGGTATCGATTCGGTACCATCTCAGCGACCGGTTGCGATGGTCGTCGACCACGCCACCAAGTACTACAAGACAAAATCCGGTGCCGTTCACGCCCTCGAAGACCTCTCGCTGGAGATTGCTGAGGGCGAATTCGTCTGCATCCTCGGTCCGTCCGGTTGTGGCAAGAGCACCCTGCTCTGGGCGATGTCCGGTTTGCACGATCTCAGCAACGGTCGAGTGGTCCTCAACGGCACGTCGGTGACAGGACCGCGTCCGGAGATCGGCATGATTTTCCAGGATGCCAACCTCCTGCCCTGGCGCAATCTCGAACAGAACATCCGCTTCCCATTTGAGATCAAGAAGCTGGACGTGAAACCGTACCAGGAGCGCATCCGTGGGCTGATCGACGAGGTCGGATTGAGCGGGTTCGAGAAGAAGTTCCCGCGCGAACTCTCGGGGGGGATGCAGCAGCGGGCCAGTATCGTCCGCTGCCTCTCCTTCGATCCGTCGGTCATCCTGATGGACGAGCCGTTCGGGGCACTGGATGCCTTCACCCGCGACGAGATGAACCTCCTCATCCAAAAGATCTGGACGGAGACCGGCAAAACGATCATCTTCGTCACCCACAACGTGACCGAAGCGATCTTCCTCGCCGACCGCGTCGTCGTCCTGACCCCTCGACCAGGGCGCCTGGCCCACATCTTCCCGATCGACCTACCTCGGCCACGGACGATCGACCAGACCTTCTCGTCCGAGTTCATCAAGGTCGTCTTGCAGATCAAGCAGACGATCATGCACGGTGGCTTTACAGACCCAGACACGAATGACGCACGGGTCGGCATCGAGATGTAGGACAGGCCACTTGGCGATGCCGGCCGGTCGGATTTCGAGGAGCGCTTCGAATGGCGAGCGAGCTACGTGAGACGATCCCGACATTCGGAAAACAGACACCACCGGACCAACAGTCGGAGGTCAGTCTGTCCAACTGGTCAGCGCTGACCAGCGCGAGCTTTGCGCAGAACTGGTGGCAGGCGGCAATCATCGGACTTGTTGCCGTGGTCGTGCTTGGCGGTCTTGAGGTCTTCGTTCGGGTCTTCGATGTGCCTGCCTATACGTTTCCCAAACCGAGCGACATCGGCAAGGCGCTCTGGAACAATTTCGACCTCTTTCAACCGCATCTCGAAGCGACCCTCAAGGTGATGCTGAGCGGCTACGCCATCGGTGCGGTTATCGGTATCGTGCTCGCCGCCGTGATCACGCAGTTCCCCTTTGTGGAGAAGATCATCACGCCATACATTCTGCTTCTCGTGACCACGCCAATGATCGCGATCGTGCCGCTGCTCGTCCAAAAAATGGGATTCGGGATGGCGCCGCGGATCATTGCGGTGGCGCTCGCCGCTGGGCCGATGGTGATGATCAACTCGGCCACCGGGTTTCGTCGGACTGATCTGGCGAAAATCGCGCTTGCCCGTTCCTATGGGGCGAGCACTTTTCAGATCTTCACCAAAGTCCGCTTCCCGCTCGCGTTGCCGATGATCATCGTTGGGTTGATGGTTGGCGCCATCTTCGGGCTCTTGACGGCCGTCGGTGCCGAGATCGTCGGCAGCGGCGAAGGACTTGGGAACCGGCTCATGTTCTACTCTTCGCGCATCCAGATGGCGAATTTCTGGTCAGTGATCGTCATGCTGGCGATTATGGGCATCCTGATCTATATCATCTTCTACTGGATTGGTAAGCGATGGGCGAGTTGGCAAGCATAGGTTGTCTCGTCCCCGATTGACAGAACCTCGTTGGTGCGAGATCGTAGCGTGGCTTCAGGAACACGACGCGGACTGGCAGGATCAGGGCGCGTCAGGAGTTCTCACGGAGCCGGTGGGCAGTTGTCGCCACTGGTGTCGTCCTAGGTTGGGGGCCAACGGCGGATCCCCAGGGAGGCATGCATCATGAGCCGTCTCGACGACCTCATCGCCGATCTCACGAGCAACCGGATCTCCCGTCGTCAGTTCATGCAGCGCGCGGCGGCTCTGGGGCTATCGCTCCCCCTGCTGTCCGCGTCCGGTACGCTGGCAGCTTCGGCGCAGGGCGCAAAGAATAAGGTCGTTTGGGTGTCCCCGCGCGGAACCCTCGAAGTCCTCGACGACTACGCCTACTGGGTTGCGAAGAAGCTGGGGTACTTCGGCGACATCGAAACGGAATTGCTGCCGGCCATTATGGAGGCGACGTCGTCGTCGAAGGCGGTGGCGGACGGCCAGGCCGACATGTCCTACGTTTCCCCCGGCGTCTTCTCCCTCGGCATCGAGGCGGGTATCGATCTCGTCTCCGTCTGGGAGATGGGCGCCTATGATGTGTTCGACATCGCGCTGCCAAAAGGTAACCCCGGGGGAATCCAGTCCGCCAAGGACCTGGAGGGCAAGACGGTCGTCCTGGGCGACCTGGGCTGGGGCTCGATCGTCGACCCAATGGTCAAACAAGCCGGGGGCGATCCGAGCAGGGTGAAGTACACCTCTTCCGGACCGACCTGGGGCCAGACGTTAGCCGCCGGTCAGGCCGACGCCGCGCTCAGCTGGGCCGGATTGCGTGCCCAGTGGCTCGCCGGCGGATTGGACTTCGACTACATCATCGGCAAGACGTGGTCGAAGTTTCCGGCGAACTCCTTCCAGATCCGCCGAAAGGACTCTGAGGACGCCAGCCTGAAGGATCTCTACACCAACTACCTGAAGGGCTGGGCGATGGGCTTGGAGTTCGGCCATCACAACCCGCGGGCGGCGACCCAGATCACCATGGAGGAGCCTTCGATCTCGAAGGCCCTCAACGACACCTTCAAAGACAAGAACGTCGCCGTGCAATCGATGTGGCAACTTGCCGATGTGTTCCGGGGCAACTGGCCGTCCCGCGACGGTGGCAAGTGGGGCTGGCACGATTTCGAATCGTGGAAGACTTTCCTTGACACTATCAAGGAGATCGGCCAGATCACCAAAGAGATCAAACCGGAGGATGTCCTCAGCAACGACTTCGTCACCGGCGCGAACGATTTCGATCACGAGAAGGTCAAAGCCGACGCGACGAGCTTCACTCTCTCACCGGAATTCGAGGCAGTCGCGGTGCCGGCCGGCGCAGGTTCCGACGGCGCTTACCCGAGCTGACGCGACGACGCGACGACTACGGCTTCCGATTTGCGGCCGTGACTCACGACTGACCAGCCAGCCGGGCGGTCTACCCCTCATCAGGTGGACCGCCCGGCGTCGTCTCAGCGGACGGAACTCAAGGGCGAAGACCAGCTTTGCGTTCGTGTTGAAGTGTCCAACGATCGAACTGGAGGAAAGGTTAACGTTGATGAACGACCGTCTCGCCGCGTCAACAAACAGCTACCACACCTATTCGCTCGAGGATGCGCTCGCCGGTATCGCCGGTGCCGGATTCAAGAGTGTCGAGTTGGCCTCCGTCCCCGGCTGGACCGAGCACGTGCGGCGGGACGCCGACGACGAGGCAATTGGCTACATCAAGGACCTCCTGAGGCAGCACGGTCTCACCGCGATTAGCCTCTCCGGGCACTCCGACCTTGTCAGCGATGCCGGTGTCGTCGAATTCCGCAAGGCGCTCAACGTCGCCAGCAAGCTCGGCATTGGCTACGTCTCGACCAGTACCGGCGGACATGACGCCTCCTCCGCCGGCAGCCTCGACGAGCAGCGCGAATGGTTCCTGGCTCGTATCGGCCCGCTCGCCGACGAGGCCGCTGCGCTGGGCATCACGATCTGCTTGGAGACACACGGCGGTCTCCTTGCCACCGGCGCCAGCTCGGCCGACCTCGTCCGCCGCATCGGCAAACCAAACGTCGGCATCAACTACGACCCCGGCAACGTCATCTTCTATGGCGACACGAGGCCCGAAGGCGACGTCGCAGCCGCCGCCCCGCTCGTCAAACACTTGCACGTCAAAGATCAAATCGGCGGCGCGCGCAACTGGCACTTCCCTGCCGCCGGCACCGGCGAGGTCGACTTCAAGGCGATCTTCGCCGCTCTCGACGCCGTCGGCTTCAACGGACCATGCTCCGTCGAGGTCGAGTTCCAGGGCGAACCCTGGCCGTCCCTCGACGACGTCAACGCCGCGATGGCGCAGTCGTATCAGTTTGTGCGGCCGTTTGTGAGAGGATAGACGGCAGAAGGCAGTCGGCAGAGGGCAGAATGAGGAGCGGCATGGGCGCGACAAACTACCGCGACCTCCTGGCATGGCAACGCGCAATGGATTTGGTTGAAGGTGTCTACAGCGTCAGCAAGAGCTGGCCATCGAGCGAGGTCTACTGCCTCGTCAACCAAATTCGACGGGCCGCCGTCTCCATCCCATCCAATGTCGCCGAGGGACAAGGAAGAAGCAGCGACAAAGAATTTCTCCAATTCCTCTCCGTTGCCCATGGTTCCCTCCGTGAAGTGGAAACCCAGTTGCTCATTTCGGAACGATTGGGTTACACGCCCCCTCTCGATGTCGAGCGGTAGATGAAACAGGCAGCTGAGGTAGGCCGACTCATCCACGGTCCACGGTCTCATGCGTCGCCTGCGTCGTGAGACGGACGGCTGACCTCGACAGTCTGCTGTCTGCCGTCTGCCGTCTGCCGTCTTTTGCTCAAGGGAGTCATGCCCAATGCTCAGAGTCGGCATCCTCGGCGCGGGGTTCATGGGGAGTACCCATGCTCGCGCGTTCCAAGCACTGCCGGGCGTCGAGATCGCCGGCATCTACGCCCAGAGTGACCGGCGGGCGCAACCGCTCGCCGAGGAGTTGGGCACAAGTTGCACGAGCGATCTCGACCGCCTGATCCGGGACGACACGATCGACGCGATCGATGTCTGCCTCCCCACGCCGCAGCACCGGTCCGCGACCGAGGCGGCGATCGCGGCCGGCAAGCACGTCCTGCTGGAGAAGCCGATCGCCCTGACGCTCGAGGATGCGGACGCCCTCGTCCAACTCGGCGACTCCACCGACCGTGTCTTCATGATCGCCCACGTCCTCCGCTTCTGGCCCGAGTACCTCGAGTTGCAGCGCTTGGCCACGAGTGGAGAGTACGGGAAGCCGGTGTCGGGTCTTGCCTTCCGCCGGCAGCCATTCCCCGCCTGGTCCGCCCTTTTCGCGCAGTCCGACCTGACCGGCGGCGCGGTCGTCGACATGATGATTCACGACTACGACGCGCTGAATTGGGTCTTCGGCACCCCGAAGTCCGTCACGGCGAGGGGATTGAACAACCCACGGTCAGAAGGTTGGGACCAGGTTCAGGTGCTGATCGACTATGGTAATACCTCGGCGGTGGTCGACGGCGGGATGATGATGCCGGAGTCCTACCCCTTCAGCTCCACGCTGCAGGTGCTCTGCGAAACGGGCGCCATCGAGTACAACTTCCGTGCCGGCGGTCGCAGCGTTGAAATGGGCGCCGGCCTCAACGACCTGATCCTCTATCGGAACGAGGGCGATCCCACGAAGCTCTCCGTCCCCCAACAAGACCCCTACACCGCCGAGATCGCCTACTTCTTAGACTGCATCCGTACCAACCAACCGGCCATCCGTGCCACCCCCGCGGATGCCCGTCTCGCCCTCCAGGTCGCCTTGGCCGCCAAAACCGCCGTCGAAGAGCGCGCGCCCGTGACGCTGTGAGCCGGCAGAGGGCAGACGGCAGAGGAGTACGGTCGTGCTGCCCTCTGCCCTCTGCCTTCTGTCTACTCCCGGATGTCGAACGCGTTGATGACGGCGCGCTGAAAACTCGGGTGGTGGTCGAGCAGACCGTCGATGCTCATCCTGAGGAACGAGGCGAGTTGGATGAACTCCAGTGGTGTGAGCGAGAGTGTCACGAAGTCGATCGTCAACTCGATCGTGTCGTCCTCCGAGAGCGCGTCCTTCGGACGCCGCGGAATCCGCGAGGTCGTCTGCAGCCCCGTCTCCGGCCAGATCATATCTAGCAGATCGACCGGCACCTTCGCCGTCGCCCCGTCCCCATGCTCCTGCTCCGTCATCCCGTTCCCCCGTACCTGCGGTCTTTGGTGACCCTGCGCTACCGGTGCTATGATCCAAACGCCCGAAGGAGGAAAAGCATGGTCGCCGTACGCAAGACGGTCAAGGTGACACAGGAGAGCACGGTCGAAGAACTCCTGGAAGACGCGGACGAATCACCGCTCATACTCGACAAGAATGGCGTGCGGTATCACTTGAGTCGCGAGGACCCGAAGACAGACATCTGGGCCGACTACGATCCCGAGCGTGCACGGCAGGTCCTTGACGATGTCGCCGGAATCTTCAGGGACATCGACGTGGACCGCTGGATTGACGAGATCTACGAAGCCCGCGAACAGGGCACG
>JAXDKI010000175.1:0-52141 GCA_034667245.1 Thermomicrobiales bacterium
CGCACGGCGTGCGAGTACCCGGTCGTCGGATGAACGGTCGAGGGGTTGAAGATCGTGAAGTCCATCTATTTCTCCAAAGCGTTGCGAACGAGCTAGCCCCCGATCTGGCATTACGCACCGCTACTCCGGCAACTCCGCGGTTCGGATGTGCCTGAAGTACACGTCCTCTCCGCGTCGCGCAATCGCGGTGCCGACCGCGAGCTCATGCTCGACGAAAGTAGGGTCGTCGTCGGGCAGCAGGAACACCAGGGTGTCTGGCAGTGGGGATGTGACAACGCGTCGCTGAGGATGGCGTTCGTGTAGCGCCGAACCAAGTTCAGGCGCTTGTCGGTGAAGACGTCGGCGTCTGCCTGCGTACTCATCATCACTCACACGACGATCCGCCCGTCTCGCAGGAAGACCTGGCCGTCCACGGTCACTGTCCCACCCTGGCGGAGGTCGCAGATCAGGTCCCAGTGGATGGCGGAGCGGTTGGTGCTGCCACTGTCAGGGTAGCCGGAGCCGACCGCCATGTGGACGGTACCGCCGATCTTCTCGTCGAGCAGGATGTTTCGCGTGAAGCGGGTGATGTCGGTGTTAGTCCCGAAGGCGAACTCGCCGAGATATCGAGCCCCCTCGTCGGTGTCGAGGGTCTGGAGCAGGTAGTCCTCGTTTTTCGCCGCGCTGGCATCGACCACCCGTCCGGCGTCGAAACGGAGCCGGATGTCCGCGATCTCCCGCCCGTTGGTCACGACCGGATAAGAGCATCGGACGTACCCCGTGGCCGAGGTTTCGATCGGTCCGGTGAAGATTTCGCCGGAGGGGAAGTTGCGATGACCGTCGGAGTTGATCCAGGTCCGCCCCTTAACCGACAGCCGGAGGTCGGTGTCCGGTCCGACGACGTGGATATCATCTTTGTCGGCCAGCCACGCGATCAGTCGCGCCTGCTCGTCGTGGAGCGCGTTCCAGGCGGCGACCGGGTCGGGTTGGTTGAGCTTGCACGCCGCAAAGAGGAACTCCGCGAAGTCTGCGGTCGCCAGCTCGGCGTCCTGGGCGTAGGCATCGGTCGGATAGAGCGTGCTCGACCAACGGACCTCCCCGGTTGCGGCCCGTTGGAGAAAAGTCTGGTGGAGTTCGGTGCGCGCCCGTTGGTACAGCCGCTGCCGGCCGGGATCGACCCCCGAGTTGACCCGTGTGTTCGTCTCGGCGCCGACGGTGATCATCGCGTCCGCCTGCGTCCGCACAAACCGCTCCACCGGCGAGACGAAGGAGAGTTGGTCGTCGGATCCGCGTGCGACCAGGTCGGTCGTCAAACCGGGGAACACGGGGATCATCACCGGGAACGCACCCCGCGCCACCACCTCACGATAGATCGCCCGTAGCAGCGGTTCGGCGGCAGTGCCACCGGTAATCGCGACGGTCTCACCCGGCCTGACGTCGATCGAATAGCCGACGAGCACGCTCGCCCACTTCTCCATGCGGGGATCCGGCACAGGCTGCCTTCTCTTTCTGTCGATAGCTCCGTCCACCAGTCAGTGGCCCTTATACCACTCCAGGTCCCGCGATGGCATCGGATTGCCGCAAGCTGCCGACCGAGCGAAGAGTACGAAACCGCGCCTGGATCTGTTCCAGACGCGGCTTCTCATCATTTCAGATCTGATTGTTGACGTGAGACTCCACGCCTTAGAAAGACGGTCTCGGCGCCATCGTCGCAGGCGGCACCGCGGGCGCGCTGAGTGTGAACGGAGGATAGGCATCGGTCAGCATCAGCACGTACGCCGTCACGCGGTAGGCCCAGCGAGAGACCCCGGTGACGAAGTCGAACATGCCCTGCGGGTAGCGACCGGTAATGAGAATAGCAAACCAGGCGATCAGCCAAACGACATACAACGCCACCCCGAGGATGTAGAGGACGATCGCGTGGGGGATGATCAGTAGCCACTTGACAAAAATCAGGAGCCGGCTCAGCCGCTCCGGATAGGCCATCTCGAACGTCACTGGGTAGTCACCGTCGCCGAAGGGCGGATATTCGTCCCGCTGCAAATAGATGTAGGCGTTGAGGCGTGCCTGCCAGCGCAGCGTCATCATCGCGAAGTCCCACAAGCCACGCGGGTACCGGCCGACGATGAGAATGGCAAACCAGGCGAAGAACGTCGTCACATACAAGGCGAAGCCGAGGATCGTGATCACGAACAGGTGCGGGATGATCAGCAGCCACTTCACGAAGATCAGCAACCGGCTCAACCGCTCCGGATATGCCACCTCGTAGTGCAGCAACGGTTGATTGTCCACGTATCCAGACTCCTCCCTGAGTCGTCATGAATGGAACGCGCGGCCAAATGCCTCACGCCCCGACCGAGCGCGGGTTTCCCTATCCGTGCGGGGAATCTTTCGCTTGCTACTCTAACAGTGATGTCAAAAAGTATCAGCCTGGATCGGGAAGGACGATGGTCCTAGATCGCCCTCGACACCGGGAGTCGAGCCACGGCATGCTGCGCCGCCCGATCCAGCCCGGCAGCAAGATCGGCCTCGAGATCGGCCGGATCCTCCAAACCCACTGCAACGCGGATCAACCCTTCCCCTGACGAGTCGAACGGCCAGACGAGGGTCGAGCTGTCGCCGAGACTGACCGCGATCGTGCAGAGCTGGAGCGCATTTAGGCAGGCCCGGGCCGCGACCGGTCCGCCCTTCAGCGTGAACGAGAGGACACCGCCGAACCGCTCGCCGGTCGATCGCGCGACCGCGTCCGCTCCGGGATGACCGGGCAGCGATGGATAATTCACTGTTGCCACCGCTGGATGCTCCGCCAGGAAAGCGGCAAGTCGCGCCGTTGTCGCCGAGTGCCGCTCCATCCGCAGCGGCAGCGTCTTGATTCCGATCAGCAGGAGCCAGGCGGCGAACGGCGTCATGTTCCCGCCCTGCCGCGCCAGACGCGCCGCGATCGGCCCGATCACCTCCCGCCGCCCGGCGACGACCCCGCCGAGCGCCTGACCCGTCCCCGAGAGGTATTTGGTCGCGCTGTGCAGCACGAGGTCGGCGCCATGCTCGATCGGCCGCAATAGCGCGGGCGAGAGAAATGTGTTGTCCACGATGAGCAACGCACCGTGGCCATGAGCGATCTCCGCCAGGGCGCCGAGATCGGCCACCTTCAAGCGCGGGTTGGAGAGCGATTCGACAAAGATCGCCCGCGTCTGCGGCGTGAACGCCGCCTCCACTGCCGCCAGATCGCGCACGTCGAGGCGGCTGACCGTCACGCCCTGAGCGGGCAGGTCCTGGCAGAGGAGGTCGCCGCTGACGTTGTAGAGCTCGTCCGCCGCGATGAGGTGACCGCCGGCGGCGGTCACCTGCGTCAGTGTCGCGGCAATCGCGGCCATGCCGGTCGCCGCCGCGGCTGCCGCCTCGGCCCCCTCCAGGTCCGCCATCTTGAGCTCGAAGCAACGGACCGTCGGGTTGCCGTAGCGGGCGTAGACGAAGTGCGGCACCTGGCCCGCCTCGAACCCCTCGACCTGCTCGTAGGAGCGGAAGGCGTAGGTACTGCTCCCGTACAGCGGCACCCCATGAGCACCGGTCGACGGGTCCGGCGCCTCCCCGGCGTGAACGACGCGTGTGTCGAACGATTGGGGACGAGATTGGGACACGGACCGCAGACCCTCCTGGCATCAAGACGTCGTCGACCGATCTACCCCGAGTGTACGGCATGGAGTGATGCGAGCTATCGGCACGCCCTGGAAGCGCCCCGGCGGACGCCAGCCGGGCCCCAAAATCTAAGACGCCGCGGGCGACGCCACCGGCGTACCGTCGGCCGCCCCGTACGCCGCCGGGACGGCGAGCACCATCGTCATCCCACGCAGGCCGTTTCGGGTGAAACCGGCCGCTGCCAGCGACTGCACCGAGGACAGATCGAGCGACGCGGTGTCGGCCGCGAGCGACTCATCTGCTTGCTGCGCGAGCGGAATGAGCCGACCGAGATCGAGGTAAAGCTGCCAATCCCGCTCGGCCGGCAAGGCAGCCATCGCCTCCTGGTAGCGAGGATTGCCGGCGAGGGTTTCGGCCGGCCCGGCAAGGAAGTCGCTCAGACCACTCCGGTAGCCGAGGAGGAATCGCTGGCCGGCGACGCCAAACTCGAGGTGGAGCACCGTGCCGTCCTCATCTACCGGCAGGTCGAGTACCTGGATCAACCCACCATCGACCTCCTTCGCCCCCGGCACTGGTCCCGTCCCGGCACCATTGTCGAACGTCGCGGCGTTCAGCAGCACGGCGAGTTTCGACGTCGCATCGGCGACAGGGAGCGGGTCGTCCACGCCCGAGACGAGGACGGCGTCGACACCACCGACGTCGAGCGACGTCGCCGACGCCGCCAGCCCGTACTCCCCAACCAATTGCCGGGCGAAGTCGTCGCGCAGATCGAACGTCAGCACCCGCGAGGCCGCCTCGAAGTACTGCGCGGGTTCGAGGGGAACCACTCCGGTCTGGTCGGAAACGAGACTGGCCACTCCCTGCGCGATGAGGAGGATGAGCGTCTCGAAACCCGTGCTCTCGCCAAGGTCGATACCGTTGAGGAAGAGGAGGGTATCCGCCGGGACCTGCTGGTCGAGTGCCAGCTCGGGCGCCGGATGGTCGGCGGGCGCGGCCATCCCGGTGCCGGGTGCCAGTCGAAGATCGAGGCGCACCTGCCCAACGTCCGCCGACAGCGCCAGGGCGAAACGGTGATTTATCTTCGGCGCCAGGGAGGCCACGAACGGCGCGAGAGTGGGATCCTCGATCGTGGCCTGCTGCAGCGGCGCTCGGAGCGCTTCGCCGTCGACGTAGGCATAGGCAATCGCAGCGGTCGGGAGGTCCGCCCGCAGCTTCGCGACGTCGGCCTCGTCGGCGAGCGCCGGTGCGTCGCCCGCGTGAACGTCGATGACCGGGTAGAGATCCTGCGGCGTATCGGCGAAGACGACGACGTCGCCAAACTGGGCGATCGCCTGATCCTCGGGGACGGAGACGATCGTCACCCCGTTGTAGGTCGCGCGCTCGACGGTCTTGTCGGCGTCCGCGGCGCGTTGAGCAAGCGCGGACTCCTCCTCAGTAAAGACGTCTGCGGCATGAGCCGGCAGTGACAGGATCGCGACCAGCCCGGGAGCGCTCTCCCCATCGGAATCGTCGCCAGTAGCAGCGGCAAGATCGGTGACGACGATGCCGAGCTCGGCGCCGGCAAGGCGATTCCCCTCGTCGAATCCGGCCGTCCCAATCAGGTCCTCGCTCGCGCCCGCCCAGAATTCGTCGACCGCGTCGCCGAGACCGAGCCGCCGCAGCAGAGCATCCGCCAGCATCAGCTGCCTGGAGGCCGGATCGATCGTCACGGCGACATAGATCGGTGCATCGGCCGGTGTGAGCGCCGCGGTCGCCGGCATCGCCGCCTGGGCGTGAGCCGCCGGCGGCCGGACGATACCGGACGCCGCGGTCATCCCGATCAGGAGGGCAAAGACGGCCGCGATCGCGGTCAGGTCCGCACGACGACTGCTGGGTGATTGTTTCGGGTGCATCTCCGGTTCCTCCTTCAACAAATGGTCGCTTCCCGCCTCACCCCCTATCACAATTCTGACGCCGCGTTGTTCGAAAATCGAAGCCCCGTCACACCACCTCTTCTGCGATGATCATGACGACCTCACCCTGCTGCGTTGCCGCGCGGAATTTGCGCTGCATCACGTAGCCGTCGCCGTCGGCGACGATCTCGACGGCCGGTTCGTCCCACCGCTCGAAGTCGTGGATGCGGGTCACCGGCGTGCCGGCACGGACGAAGGCGCCAAGCGGCACCAAGGGTTCGCTGATCCCACTTACCGGCGCGGTGATCCAGCGGTCGACATCGGTCGCCGCGACGACGCGCTGGCGGTCGAGCCCCGGCGGGGTCAGGTCAACGACCGGTTCGTCGAGCAGACCGTTGTGCCGCATCACGTTGAGCACGCCGTGGTGCGCCCAACGAACGCCGTCGAGATCGGTCGACGCGCCGTAGCCCAGCTCACTGCCGATCGTGATCTTCCCCATCGCTTCCGCTTCTTCGGTGAGCAGTCCCGTCCCCATATCGCTCGTGTAGACCATCGTCCAGGGAGTGCCGAAGAGGAGCGCCGTTTCCTTGAATTTCGCGTACAGCCCCGGATCGGCGACCTGATGGAACGACATCGTCCGGATGATCTCCATCGTCTTCCCGCCCGAGTGGATGTCGATCACCACATCGGAGCGGCGGAGCACCTCGTCGGTGACGAAACGAGCGATCCGGCTTGTGATCGAACCGCTCGGATCGCCGGGAAAGGCTCGGTTCATGTTCATCCCGTCGAGCGATGAATGGCGCTGGTCGGCCCGGAACGCCGGCACGTTCAGGACCGGGATCACGATCAGCCGGCCCGCGACCAGCTTGCCCGGATCGAGCTCCCGGATCAGGTTCTTCAACCCGACCGGTCCCTCGTACTCGTCGCCGTGCGTCCCGCCGATCGCGACGATGGTCGGCCCCGACTGCTTGGCACAGGCGACGTAGACCGGCACCCGCACCCGCCCCCAGGTCCCGTCCATCGTGAACGGCACGCTGTAGCGCCGGGCCCCGGGCGTTTCCCAATCGATCTTCCGCACAGGCGTGACGTCGAGGATCATGCTTCCCCTTCTCCCGAACCGATGGCCAATACCGATGTCCGATAGCATCGCACGGATCGGCCGCCTCGTCGCGGGTCACCCGTCGCCCCCGCTCGATGCCGGTGGATCGCCCTCCGAGCAGGCCTCACATGCGGTCGCGTCAACTTCGACGAGAGCGCCCCCGTCTAGGAACGACCGATGAGCGAACAATCGTTCGTCGACGATCGCCATTTGCTGTGCATCATTTAGATATTCGCTATGAATTGACTACGTGGAACAGTTTGACGCGGTCGTCGCCTTCCATCTATAGTCGGTGGCGCCCACGCTTCGTCCCGTCCGCTTCTGTTCGACCGAGGACGATCCATGCTACGCCGCCTCAGCGCCTTCGCCCTTGCGCTCATGATCGTGCTGCTCCTGATCGGCACGGTTCCCGCGACCGCCTTCGCTGTCTCGACTTCGACGCCGACCACTGACGAGGTGGGGTCGCTGCGCGCCCGGCCCAGCCCGCGGCCGTACGACAATCCCAACTCGAAGCCCAGGACTGGCGACAACGTGCGCGGCAGTCGTGCGCTCGAGACAACCGATGAGGCCGGTCCTCCCCGCCTCGACGACGCCGTCCTTCGGTGGCTGCCCGAGATGACCGAGGCATCCAACACGACGGGAACGCCGATCAGCCTGATCGCCGGGATCATGCGCGTCGAATCGGGAGGCGACCCCACCATCACCTCGCCCCAAGGCGCTCAGGGCCTGATGCAGGTGATGCCCGATGAACTCGCGACACAGGGGATCTCGCAGGAGAAATGGCTTGACCCACCGACCAACGTGATGGCCGGCGCGGTGATCCTCGCCCAGCGCTCGGGCAACGGTTGGGAGAGCGCCGCGGCGTATTACTTCGGGATCGGGTGCGACTACTACGGGACCTGCACCTACGGCTACGCCGTCGCCATCATCGGCTGGGCGAATGCCTACGCCGCACTGCTCGGCGATCCGATCTGGTACGACGTCGGACGGATTCCCGACGTACCCGACTCGCCGGAGCCAACGCCGACCCCCACCCTGACCCCAACCCCGACCGCCAGCAGCACGCCCGACGAAGAGACCAGCACCCCCACGCCAGAACCGACGGGAGAACCGACCGACGTAACGACCGAAGAACCAACGGCGGTGCCGACGGACGAACCGACCGCGGTTCCGACCGACGTGCCGACAGAGGTTCCTACCGAGGAGGCATCGCCGGATTCCGGCGCAGAAAATGCGTCGTCAGGCGACGCGGACGGAACCCCGAACAGCTAACGGCAGCCCCACCGCTGGGGCTGCAATCAAGAATCGCCGTCCCCTGCCGTAGACGTGCGCACGCGGAAGGCGTAATCTGCCGACCATCCCACGTCAGCGCTCCCGCTGACGGTTGAAGACTGACGGCTGATCGCTGGAGGAATAGAGCGTGTCCGCAACGGCAACCTCGACCGGAGCCCGCAAAGTCATCGTCACCTGCGCCGTGACCGGCTCGGTGCACGTCCCGTCGCAGTCGCCTTATCTCCCCCTCACGCCGGAGCAGATCGCCGATTCCGCGGTCGGAGCCGCCGAGGCCGGCGCCGCGATCCTCCACCTCCACGCCCGTCGCCGCGAGAACGGCCGTCCCACCCCCGACCCCGACGTCTTCATGGAGTTCCTGCCGGTTATCAAGTCCCGCTCCAACGCCGTCGTCAACATCACCACCGGCGGCGGTCAGGGCATGAGTCTCCAGGAGCGCCTCGCCCCACCGCTACGTGCCAAACCGGAGATGTGCTCACTCAACATGGGCTCGATGAATTTCGGCCGCTACCCGATCATGTCCCGGATCAAGGAGTATCGCTACGACTGGGAGCAAGCCGACCTCGAGAGCTCCCGCGACTACATCTTTCGCAACACCTACGCCGACGTCGAATACATCCTGCGCGAGCTCGGCGAGACCCACGGCGTCCGCTTCGAATTCGAGTGCTACGACGTCGGCCACCTCTACAATCTGGCCCACTTCCTCGACCGCGGACTGGTCAAACCGCCCCTCTTCGTCCAGACCATCTTCGGCATCCTCGGCGGCATCGGCGCCGACCCCGAAGACCTCCTCCACATGAAGCGAACCGCCGACCGCCTCTTCGGCGACGCCTATCTCTGGTCGATCCTCGGCGCCGGCCGCCACCAGTTCAACCTCGTCACCATGGGCGCGATCATGGGCGGCAACGTCCGCGTCGGCCTGGAGGACAACGTCTACCTCGGCAAAGGCGAGCTCGCCAAGTCCAACGGCGACCAGGTTGCCAAGATCGTCCGGATATTGCGGGAATTGTCGTTGGACGTCGCGACGCCCGACGAGGCGCGGCAGATGCTCGGGCTGAAGGGGGCGGACAAGGTCGGGTTCTGACGTCCCGGCGCAACGGTTGGAGGGGCGAAGCCGGCATCGCCCCTCCAGTGAACGTTTCTATTCTAATGGAGGAGAGATTGGCGTCCACGGTCACGAATCAGGCGAACCAGAAACTGACCACGTTCTTGATGTTCGTCGGTGAGCAGCACGGCAAGGCCGAAGAGGCGATGGATTTCTACGTCTCTCTCTTCAAGGACTCGCGCATCACGAAAATCGAGCGCTATGGAGCCGGCGAGCCAGAGCCGGAAGGGACGGTCAAGCACGCGACGTTCGTCCTCGACGGCCAGCAGTTCATGGCGATAGACAGCGGGCAGGAGCATGCGTTCACGTTCACGCCCGCAATCTCGATCTTTGTCGATTGCGAGAGCGAGGCAGAGATTGATGGGCTGTTCGGGCAACTGTCCGACGGCGGGATGGTCTTGATGCCACTCGACAACTACGGGTTCAGCGCATCGTTCGGGTGGGTTGCCGATCGGTTCGGGGTGTCCTGGCAACTCAATCTCGCCTGAGCGGGCGACGACCGGGCTGGAGGAGCCGGCAGTCTGTTAGCGTTGAGCGTTCCTTTCGCAGCTTTTCGGTGCGCACCGGTCTCGGCCTGTGAAAGGCCGAGTCTTTAGGTGCACCCTAACGAGCGCCTCGAAAAAGAGGCAGGACGCTCACCTTGCCCAGCCTGCCGGCATCTCCAGCCCGCCCATCACCTCCATTTCAGGACCTTTGCCGCGCCGCCCGACCAGCGAACATCGAACTCGGCGCGAAACGACGCGTCGCTCGCCTCGCCGAACATCCCGACGAAGTCGGCCAACGGGACAGGTAGACTCTTGATCGCGCAGCGACAATGGGGATGGGCGCGCCGAGCGTCCGCCGCCTCCCAGTTGGCGAAGAGTTTGTGCGCGGCGTGGCGTCGACACGCGCTACAGGTCGCACAACCCGACTTGCCGTCAGCAGACTCAGCCGCCGGATCGAAGATGTACACCGTCCGCACGATTCCTCGCCCCGCTGGGAATGTCAGGGCACGAGCCGCACGCCCATGTGTCAGCCCGATAGCAGCCGCCACCACCGCCATGGCAAGCCTGCCAAGACCGCGCCGCGTTGTGAGCAAGAGACCCGCCGCGTCAGCCATGCAAAAAGACCTTCAATGGCGACTGCTGCCGGCTTCAACCGAATTATCGACGTGCGCGACACGCTAGCAGCGCGTGCCATATTTGTCAAGATTTTTGACACGGGGTTTCCCAGGTCTGTCGCCGAGGATATCCTGCCGGAAACGTCAGGCCTTCGTGCCGGCAACGCCGTCAGTGACCGAAGAGGAACTCGCTCATGCAGTGGCACCGTGACCGCTACACCCTCGACGACGACCGCTCCCGAGTCGACATGCCTCGCGTGATCGGCTGGATCCAGAACAGCTATTGGGCGCAGGGCCGACCGGAGCCGACGATCCGTCGCTCCTGGGACAACGCCGCGGTCGTCATCGGTCTCTACGCGGGCGACGAACAAGTCGGCTGCGCCCGCGTCATAACCGACCTCGCCACCGCCGCCTACCTCGCCGACGTCTTCATTCTCCAGGAGCACCGCGGACACGGACTCGGACTCTGGCTCGTCGAAACCCTCGTCGCCCACCCCGACCTCGCCGGTCTCCGCTGGCTCCTCCACACCCGCGACGCCCACGATCTCTACGCCAGGGTCGGCTTCCAGCCGGCCGGGGAGCGGGTCATGGAACGTCCGCGTCCTCAGTGAGCCGTCCGGCGTCAGGTCCAGAGCCCGATCTCAGACTGAAAGCGCGATCAAAAACAGGTGGGATAGACGCCCGAGGAGAGTCATGATATCCTCCTCACACGGTTTTGATACTTTGTTTCATCTGGTGAAACGCGAGCCGAATCTCGGTTGACCTCGACAGCGAGGTAGTAGTCCGTGACCAACGGACGGAGGAGGAGTTTCATGCGCGACGACATGCTCATTACCCGACGGCGGCTGCTCGCCACGGGCTCAGCGGCGGTGGGGAGCGCGGTGCTCGCCACCCACGGGGGATTGCCGATCGTTGCCGCCGCTCAGGATAGTACGCCCGCTGCCGCTACGGGCCCGCTCGGCGGCGAGATCAAAATGGCGTACCAGCCGCCGGCGACCTTGAATCCGCTCTTCTCGACGGCGGGCGCCGACCAGGGTGTCGAACGGCAAATCTACGGCGCCCTCGTCATGATGACGCATGCGCCGGACCCTCAATTCGATCTCGCCGAGTCGGTCGACATCTCCGAGGATGCGAAGGTGTTCACCTTTCATCTCCGGGAAGGTCTGGTCTTCTCCGACGGCGTCCCTCTCACCTCGAAGGACGTGCTGTTCACCTTCCACCGCGCGATCGACCCCCGCACCGGCAGCGTCTGGCGCGGTCGTTTGCTCTCGATTGACGGCGCCGAGGAGTACGACGGAGAATCGGTGACCACCGTCCGCGGCCTGGAAGCGCCCGACGACCGCACCGTCAAAATGACCCTCAAGAACCCGGACGCCACCTGGCTCGTGACCCTCGGTGACTTCGCGGGATTCTGCATCCTGCCGGAGCACGCCTTCGGCGATATTCCGCCCGATCAGTTGCAAGAGGCGCCGTTCACGTTCAATCCCACGCCGTCGGCGGGCGCTTTTGTCTTCGAGGAGTGGCTGCCCGATCAGTATCTCGCGATCAAGCGAAACGACAATTACAACCCACCCAAGGCGAAGTTGGACAGACTTTACCTGACCATCCTGCCACAGTCGGTAACCGCCCTCTCGCAATTGCAGAACGGCGAGATCGACATCATGGCCGTCGATGTGACGGACATGGAGGTTGTCCAACAGAATCCCAATCTCACGATTTCAGCCTCCCCCTCGCTGATGCTCCAGTGGTTGATCCCCAACTCGACGCGACCCGCCTTCAGCGACAAGCGGGTGCGGCAGGCGATGCTCTACGCGCTCGACCGCGAGGCGATGGTCCGGGAAATCCTGAAGGGGCAGGCGACGATCATCAACTCGCCATTCTTCGGCTGGGAGTGGGAGGAAGGCGAACCGGCAGGTTTGAATCCCTATGCCTACGATCCCGACAAGGCGAAGCAGCTCCTCGCGGAGGCGAATTGGGACAGCGGCGCCAACCAGATCACGATGCACTACATCCCCGGCAACCAGCTGAACGAGACCCTCATCAACATCATTCAGCAGCAGTACAAGGATGTGGGCATCAACTTTGAGCTCATGGCCGTCGATGTCCCCGACTACACCAACCGTCTCATCAGCGGCGCGACCGGGGGTAACACCGGCGACTTCGATCTCATCCTCGGCAGCGGCGGCGTGATGGGTCAGGACCCGAATGTCATGACCCGGTACATCGACTCGAAGTCGGCCACTCCGGCCGGGTTCAACTACACCCACTTCGCCAATCCGCGCGTCGACGAACTCCTGGTCCAGGGCCGCGGAACCACCGATGTGGCCGAACGGAAACGGATCTACACCGAGGTCGCGCAGATCATCAACGAGGACGCCACGTGGATCTTCCTGTGGCGGTTGAACTCGGTCTACGGCGTCAACAAGCGGGTGCAGGGATTCGTCGCGCCAGGACACCCAGGCCGGGTGATCTCGAGCGCTCACGAGTGGTCGGTCGTCGAGTAGCCGGAACCGTTTCGACAGAGGGAGCGACGGGCTTGGCTCAACCGGAGCCGAGCCCGTCTATCACGACCGGGCGGGCTCGCCCCGATTCCGGCCGTGGTGATGTCGTGTCCGCCGCGGCGCGGGCATAGAGGGACCAAGCGATGAAGATCACCCAAATCACGTCGTATGGCTGCAAAGCAAACCAGTCCAACTATGTCTTCGTCCGCATCGACACCGATGAGGGAATCAGCGGTGTCGGCGAAGCGACGTTGGAGAGCAAAGAACTCTCCGTCCTCGGCGCGATTGAGGAATGCAAGCGCCTCCTGATCGGGAAGAACCCGCTCGACATCGAGCTCAACTGGGTCACGATGAATCGGTATGCCCCGTGGAAGGGCGCCGCACTCTTCTCCGCCATGAGCGGACTCGAACACGCGATGTGGGACATCGCCGGGAAGGCCGCCAATCTCCCCGTCTATCGGCTCCTCGGGGGGCCTGTCCGAGACAGCATCCCCGCGTATACCTGGCCGTCGCCATACACAAATCCGCAGGAGTTGGCGGAGGCCGCACTCTATGCGCGCGAGACCTACGGGTACAACAATTTCAAGATCGACCCGTTTACCAGTTACTTCACCGTTAGTGCAGAAGAGATTACGTACCTTGAGCAGTGCATGGCGGCCATGCGCGATGCACTCGGCCCCTCGGCCGGTATCGCGGTCGACGGCCACTGGCGATTCAATCCCCCGGCCGCGGTCCGGATTGCCAAGGCGATCGAGCCGTTCAATCCGCTCTTCTTTGAGGAACCCTGTCTCTCCGACAACGACGAAGCGTTGGCCACGGTACGCAGGATGACCACTGTTCCGCTGGCGACGGGGGAACGGGGCTATACGCGCTGGGCCTTCTGGAACATGCTGAAGCACGGGCTCGTCGACATCATCCAACCCGATCTCTGTCACGCGGGCGGCATTCTGGAAACGCGGAAGATCGCTGCGATGGCGGAAACGACCGGCGTCATGGTTGCGCCACACAACCCCAATGGCCCCGTGTCGTTGGCCGCAACCGTCCACTTCGCCGCCTGCACACCCAACTTCCTCATCACCGAGTCGGTCCATACGCGCAACGACGTGGCGCATCAAGTTGTCAAGGAACCGCTGCAAGTCGTGAACGGAGCGATTCCGCTCCCGACTGCGCCGGGGTTGGGAGTCGAGCTCGATTACGATGCGATTGCGAAGATCCCGATGGAGCCGCGTGAGCTCATGACGGGGAGCAAGGTGGTAATCTAGCTCCGCGGGAGTTCGTCCTCAATTGTTCCTGATCCAAGAGGAACGAGTGGCGCGGCGCGAAGCACCCAACCACGGTTTTATCCTGACATGCGAGTGAGACTCCAGCGTCTTTCATCCCCTTCTCCAAATGTACGCGTGGATTCTGGAGTCCACTCTGTTGTAGCGATTCGATGAAGAACAGCGAGTAGCGAACGCCTCAGTCATCGTCGCCTAACTCGTTGCTCACGCAAACGGAGTTCGTCCGTGGGACGGTATCTTCTTCGGCGTCTCGCCATCAGCATCCCGGTGCTGATTGGGATCACCATCGTGACGTTCACCATGGTCAGTTTGGCCCCCGGCGATCCGGTGAGTGCGCTCATCAGTCCGGAGGCCGCCGGCGCCCTCGGGCCGGAGTGGGTCGAGCAGCAACGGGAAAAGCTGGGCCTCAACAAACCCGTACCGGTCCGCTATCTCCTGTGGGGACGAGAACTGATCCAGGGCAATTTTGGCTTCTCGACGCAGGACCGCCAGCCGGTAGCTGACAAGATCGTCGCCCGAATCGGGCCGACGCTTCGGCTGATGGGCGCCGTGCAGCTGATCAGCATCCTCATCGCCGTCCCCGTCGGCGTTATCTCCGCCCTTCGCCAGTATTCGATTCTCGACTATCTCGTGAGCGTCCTCGGATTCACCGCGATCTCCATCCCGTCCTTCTTTCTCGCGCTGGCGGGGATCTTCATCTTTGGGTTGCAACTGGAATGGCTGCCGACGTCCGGAATGAGGACCGTCGGGGAGGACGCATCATTCGTCGATTCGGTGCGGCATCTCATCCTCCCCGCGTTCGTGCTCGGCTTAACAAATGCGGCTCCGCTGATTCGTTACGTCCGTTCCAGCATGCTCGAGGTGATCCATCAGCCTTACGTCAATGTGGCACGTTCCAAAGGCCTGTCTGAGCGCGCCGTCGTCTACGGCCACGCCGCGCGAAACGCGCTGATTCCGTTGATCACCGTGATTACGCTCGGACTGCCGGGGTTGATCGGGGGAACGGTGATCATCGAGACGATCTTTGCCTGGCCGGGAATGGGGCAAGTCGCGATCGCCGCCGTACGGGCCCGCGATTACCCCATGATCATGGCGCTCAATCTGATGACGGCCTCGTTGATACTCTCCTGCAACCTCCTGGCGGACGTGCTCTACGCGACCGTGGACCCACGCATCAAGTACTCGTGATCCACCTGCGGCGTGCGACGACCAGCAACGGAGTGAGCGGTGACAAGGGGATTCGATGAGCAGCGCGGTTGAAGCGACTCAGGGAAAGACCACCACAGCTGGGAACGACGTTCTTCCCAATGCCACGCGCAAGAGCAGCTCGGGCGCATGGAGGCGGTTTCGGCATCATCACTTAGCAATGGTCGGGGTGGTGATCCTGACGCTCCTAACCGTGACAGCGGTTGCCGCCCCGCTCATCGCACAGAACGACCCGTATCGAACGAACATCAGTCAGTATCGTAAGGGACCATCGGAGGGGCGCATCCTCGGATCGGATGGATCCGGCCGCGATGTCCTGAGCCGCTTGCTCCATGCCGGGCGCATCTCACTCTCCGTGGGCCTGGTCGCGGTCAGCATCTATACCCTGATCGGGATCATCCTCGGCGCGTTCGCGGGCTACTATGGCGGGCGTGTCGATTCAATCATCATGCGCATGGCGGACGTCGTCCTCGCCTTTCCCTCGCTCATCATCATCATCACGATCGTGTCGTTCCTCGGGCCAAGCGTCTGGAACATCATGATGGTCATCGGGCTGCTCGGCTGGCCCCCGATGGCGCGCATCCTGCGCGGGCAGTTCCTCTCGCTCCGAGAGCAAGAGTTTGTGGTGGCAAGCCGCGCGATTGGGGCGCCGAACCGAACGATTATTTTCCGTCATATGCTGCCGAACGCACTCGCTCCGATCATCGTGGCTGCCACGTTCGGCATCGCCAGCGCCATCCTCCTCGAGGCGGGGCTGAGTTTCCTGGGATTGGGAGTCCAGCCACCGACGCCGACGTGGGGGAACATGCTCTCCGATGCCCAGTCACTGCCGGTGCTCCAGTCGATGCCCTGGCTCTGGCTGCCCCCTGGGGTGATGATCGCGCTCGCCGTTCTTTCCATTAACTTCATCGGCGACGGGCTCCGCGACGCGTTCGATCCTCATCTGCATCATCGCTGAGCAGTCCCTCGTGGTGAGCCAACGAGAGCCAGAACGACAGACGGAGTACAGATCACCAGACGCCTAGGACTCGAGTCGATCGATAGTCACCGTGAAAGGGCGACGTGCATCCGAAGACGACGGATGTCGGGACGTTCCATCCCTCAACATCCGTCGTCACCGACTCGCCTCCGCTTGAGAGCCTTTCGTAACCGGTCAGCCTACGCTGGAAACGCCAGCCGTCCCCCAAAACGCAGAAACCGCACCCTGCCGTCGGCGTTGAGGATCATCTCCGCGTACGCCCCGTCCAACTCGCCGCCGTCCACGACGAAGATGCGCTCCGTCACCGGCACCAGCCGAAACGGCTCGCGGACCATCTCCTCGCCGCTAAAGGGATTGCGGGTCACCCGCTCGACGCGGTACCCGCCATCCTCGACGTTGAGCGTCAGATCGGCAAGATGCTGCCGGTACGTCCCGGCAAACCGCGACAGCGCTGCATCGTCGAGCGTGATTCGCACCGGCGGGTCCGACTTGATCCCGAGGAAGCGTTCCAGCACCGCGTCGCCGATCTTGCCGTGAGCGGCACTGCCGTGGTCGCCATTCGTCAAGATGGCAATCGCGAAGCCGCGCTCCGGCACCGTCGTCAACCGCGCCATGAACCCGTTCGTCGCACCGCCGTGCTCCGCGATCGCCAGACCACCCAGATCGTTCAGACTCCAACCGAGCCCCCAGGTCCGGGGGTAATCGCCCTCGGTCTGCTTCGTCCGCATGGCCCGCGCCGACTCGGCCGAGATGACACGCACCCCGTCGAGCTCGCCATTCTGCATGTGCGCCTGCGCGAACCGCAGCAACTCGGCCACGTTCGATGAGACCCCTCCGGCCGGGTTGGACCGCCGCGGGATCGGCCACGGGTCGGCGATCCGGGCCGGCTCGTTCGGCGGCTGCGTGTGCCCGACCGCAACCGCATGCCGGATCGCCTCGTGCGCGAAGTAGGTCGTCCGCTCCAGTCCGAGCGGCGCGAAGACCCGCTCCCGCATCGCCTGCTCGAACGGTTGCCCGAGAATCAACTCGACCGCTCGCCCCGCCAGATCGAACCCGGCGTTGCAGTAGGTCCAGACCTCTCCCGGCGGCGTCTGCTGCGGCAGATCGTGGAACGCCGCCACCGCCTTCGCCAGCGCGTCGTCGCCGATCCCCTGGTCGTCGAAGCGATCGCCGTAGAACCCGCTCTTGTGCGTCAACAAGTGCCGGGTCGTGATCGTCCGCCGCGCCGTCTCGTCGGCCAGCGGCAAATCCGGCACGTAGCCGATCACCGGCGCGTCGAGGTCGAGCTTCCCCTCGTCGACGAGTGTCATCACCAACGTCGTGGTGAAGACCTTGCTGATCGACCCAATCTGGAACAGCGTCTCCGGCACGACCGGTTGTTTGGTCTCCAGACTGGCGACGCCATACCCCGCCGTCTCCACCCGTCCTTCGTGGAGGATGCCGACCGTCAGCCCCGGCACCTCCCACGTCGCCATCTGCTCCCGCACCAGATCGTCGATCTCCGCCAGGACCGCCAACTCCTCGCCGCTCACGACTCCCCTCCCTATCTCCACTCGGTCACGTCTGCTCGGGCATCATAGCTGCTTGAGCTCGGATTCGTGCCGCTCGGTTGACAACGGCACGACGCCGGTACACCATCCCTCCACGCAGCGGGTCGCATCCCGGTGCTGTCCGTCTGTCCGTCTCTCCGTCTCTCCGTCTCTCCGTCTGCCGAGGAGGTCCGCCATGTCACTCGCCGGATTGAAGGTCTTCGAGCGCGGCACCTTCCCGCGCTGGCTCAAAGTCCGGCAGCAGCTGGAGGCGACGGAGATCGCCGACGTCGCCGCCGCCGTCGCGGAGCAGTTCGCCCGGCCCGAGATCGCCGCGACGATCCAGCCCGGCGCCCGCGTCTGCCTCACCGCCGGCAGCCGTGGCGTCGATCGCATCGCCCAGGTCCTCAAAGCCGCCGTCACCGAAGTGAAGCGACTCGGCGGCGAGCCCTTCGTCATCCCCGCCATGGGGAGCCACGGCGGTGCCACCGCCGAAGGTCAACTGGAGCTCATCCACCACTACGGTGTCACCGAGGAGGCCATGGGCTGCCCGATCCGCAGCAGCATGGAGACGGTCCTCCTCGGCGAGGTCCACAACGACGACGATCACGTCCCCGTCTACTTCGATCGCACCGCCTACGAGCAGGCCGACGTCGTCATCCCGATCGGCCGCATCAAACCCCACACCGACTTCCACGGCCCGATCGAGTCCGGCGTCATGAAGATGATCGCGATCGGTCTCGGCAAGCAAAAAGGCGCCGACACCTTCCACTCGCGCGGCTTCCCGGTCTTCCACACCCTCATTCCGGCCGTCGGGCTCTTCACGCTTAGCCGCGTCAACATCCCGTTCGCCATCGGGCTCGTGGAGAACGGCTACAGTCACCTCGGCCTGATCGAGGCCATTCCCAACCGCCAGATCCTCGACCGGGAGAAGGAACTCCTCCGGATCGCCCGCGATTGGCTCGGCCGCCTCCCCGGTGAGCGTCTCGACGTCCTGATCGTCGACGAGATCGGCAAAGATGTCTCCGGCGACGGCGCCGACCCCAACGTCATCAACCGCGACGTCGTCGGCCTCATCGCCCAGAGCGAGCTGGTCTTCCGGCCCACCATCCAGCGCGTCATCTTCCGTGACCTCACCGAGGCGACCGAGGGCAACGCCACCGGGGTCGGCATGGCCGACGTCGTCCTCCGCCAATTGGTCGACAAGATCGACCGCGTTGCCACCTATATGAACCTGATCACCGCCAAAGGCCCCCAGGGCGCCAGAATCCCGATCACCGTCGACACCGACCGCGAAGCCCTCTACATCGCCCTCGCCTGTTGCCTCCGCACCGAGGTCGAAACCGCCCGCATCGCCCGCATCCAGAGTTCCAAATACGTCGAGGAATTCTGGGTCTCCGAACCCTTCCTCCCCGAAATCCTCGCCACCGGCCGCGTCGAACCCCTCACCGACCCCGCACCCATCGCCTTCGACGCCAACGGGATGTTTGTGGACTGAGCCGATAGCCGATAGCCGACAGCCGATAGGAGAACGATCAACCACCTTCTTGCCAGAGATTGATGGTAGGATCGTGACTGTTCATCGAAGCGCCGTCGCTCAAGCAAAATCGTCATTCCGAGCTTGTCGAGGAATCTCTCTCCGCAAGAGGCAACGGCGCGGCAATAGAGACCGGTCGTCCTAGCCCCGAGCGGGCTTCATCGCTTCAGCCCCGCGTCGAAACCCGGGGTCCGTCATACCAGGGGCCAAACGCGACACCCATGACCCCATCCACCGACACCCAATTCGTCGGTCGCGCCTCCGAGTTAGCTGCCCTCACCGCCCGTTTCGAGCAGGCGGCGCGCGGCGCCGGCGGCGTCGCCCTGATCGCCGGTGAACCCGGCATCGGCAAGACACGCCTCGCTCGCGCCTTCGTCGATCACGCCGAGCAGCGCGGCGCTCTCGTCCTCTGGGGCCGCTGCTACGAAGGCGACTGGTCGCCGCCGTTCGCACCGTGGGTCGAAGCGATCGGCGGTTTCGTCCGCGGCGCCTCGCCACAGCATGTCAACGACGCCCTCGGCCTGACCGCTCCTCAAGGAGCCTCGTCTCTTGCCCAGATCGTGCCGGAGCTCGGTCCCCTCGTCGCCGACCTCCCGGCACTGATCGCCCTCGGACCGGACGAGGAGCGCGTCCGTCTCTACGACGCCGTCGTCCGCTTCCTCCTCCGCCTTGCCGAGCGACAGCCGCTCGTCGTCGTCCTCGACGACCTCCACTGGGCCGACCGCGCCACGCTCGACCTCCTCCGCCACGTCGTCTACTTCGCCGTCCACTCCCGGCTCCTCCTCCTCGGAACGTACCGTGACCTGGAGCTCGGCCCCGACCACCCCTTGACCACCATGCTCCCTGTCCTCCGGCGGGAGGCCGGCACCGCGACGATCGCATTGCGCGGTCTGGAAGCGGACGAGGTCGCCCAACTCCTCGGCGTCGCCGGCGACGGCTGGAACGCGACGCTGGCGCGGACGGTCTACGATGAGACGAATGGCAACCCCTTCTTCATCGAGGAGCTCTTCCGCCACCTCGTCGACGAGGTCAAGATCGTCGCCGGCCGCGAGGGGTGGACCGCCCCGGCCGGCATCGAGGACTTCGGCATCCCCGAGGGTGTTCGCCAGGTGGTCACCCGCCGCCTTGCCCGGCTCTCGACCGACGCCGAGCGCTTGCTGACCCACGCCGCCGTCTTCACCGGCGGGTTCGACTTTCCGGTCCTCCAGGCACTCACCGACCTTCAGGAGGATGCTCTCCTCGATGCCATTGACGAGGCCCTCGGCGCCCGTCTCATTCAGCCCGTTCCGGGTGGCCAGGAACGTTACGACTTCGTCCACGCCATCGTCCGTCACGCACTCTCCGAGAGCTGGAGTCCGTCCCGCCGCGTTCGCCTCCACCGCCGCGCGGCCGAGGCCCTGGTCAGCGCCTACGCCGGACGCGAGCGCGACCACGCCGCCGAGCTCGCTGTCCAATACCACCGGTCGCTCAGTCTCCCCGGCGCCGAGCTTGGCCTCCCCTTCGCCCTCGCCGCCGCCGACGAGGCGAAGCGACGCAACGCCGGCGATCAGGTCGTCACCTTCCTCCGGATCGCGCGCGATCTCGCAGGTGCCGATACCGCCGCCCGCGCCGAGATCCTCCCCCGCCTCGCGGTCGCCGAGGCGGACGCGCTCCAGATCGGCGAGGCACAGCGCACGACGGGCGATGCTCTCACCGTTCTTGACGAAGCAGGCACCGAACCGAGTCGCATCGCCGATTTCCTGGCGGCCGTCGCCCGCGCCTTGAAACAGCGCGCCTACGCCGATTCTCGCGTCTGGCGCCCCCTGGTCGAGCGCGGCCTCGCCCTCACCGGCGACCGCCACGACCACACCTGGGCGCGTTTGGTCTTCCTGGTCGATCCGATCGAACCGATCTCCCGCGAGACGATCCGCGCCGGTCGCTGGGTCGGCTACGACCCCAAAGCGCTCGCCGTCGCTCGCGCCGGCGGCGACGAGGACGACTTCGCCCGCTCCTTCGAATCGTGGGACCCGCGCACTCGCGCCGAGACCGACGAGCTCGTCTCGCGCGCTCGCGGTTGGCAGCGCCCGACCGCGATCATGTTTGCCCTCACCGTCGCGGCCAACGATTACCAGTACCGCCACGGCTCCTTCCGCGACGCCGAGGCGCTCTGGCAGGAACTGGTCGAGCTCAGCGAGCGCTCCGGCGCCATCTGGTGGCAACAGCAGGCCATCAGTCAACTCACCGGACTCCACCTCGCCTTCGGTCGCTTGGACGACGCGCGGGACGCCGAAGCCCGTGCCGCCGCCCTTGGCGCGCGCCTCGGTCCAGGACTGACTCACGATCTCTACACCACGATGCTGGACGCCTACTTCGCCGTTTACCTGGGCGGTGATTGGCCGGCGATCGCCGATCTCTTGACCCGCGCGGTCGACGATCCCGCCCTGGGACCGCACGACACCGGCACGCTTGGCGGTGCCTTTCTCGGCGCCATCGCCGCCTATGCCCACGCGGAGGCGGGCTCAACCGACCAGGCACGGCGCCTGCTCGACGTCCTGACGGGGATCGTCGAGCAGATGGATCCGCGAACCGCCAGCCAGAACGACAACGGCACCGTCGCCTTTGCCGCCGGCGCCGTCTGGCGACTCGGCGCCACGAACCACGCCGCCGCCTACCGCCGCCTCGCGCTGGAGCTCCTGGCAGCGGGTATCGGCGACGACCCCCTCGGCTCGACCGAACTGTCCGTCGCCCGCATGGCGGCGCTCCTCGGTAATATGGCGGAAGCGACTGAGTTCTTCGGACGGGCGCGGCAGGGCCTCGAAGCGAGTCACCGCCGGCCGCTCCGCGCGATCGTCGACCTCGACGAGGCCACGTTCCTCCTCGGTGCCGGCCCGGCGCAGCTCCCGCGCGTGCTCGAATTGCTGGACGCTGCCACGACGGCGTTCGAGACGCTCGGCATGACCCCCTGGCTCGAACGCGCCCAGGCGACCCGGACCGAAGCCGACGCCCGCGCCGGCCGCGTTCCACTCCCCGGCGGATTGACCGAACGCGAGGTGGACGTCCTCCGCCTCGTCGTGCGAGGTCAGTCCGACCGCGAGATCAGCGACGCGCTCTTCATCAGCCCGCGCACCGTCAATGCGCACATGCGGAATATGCTCAACAAGACCGGATCCTCCAACAGGACGGAACTCTCGATCTGGGCCTTCGAGCACGGCCTCGTCTCGCGCGACGAGCCTGGCCGCCCGGTTACGTCTCGGTAACCTTGCCTAACGCACGCGCTTCCTTGTCACAGAGGAAATCGGCAACTCCCCCGATGCGACTCGACGTGCTCGAGGCTATCGTGATTACGCTGGGAATCGGTCCCGGTGCTTTCGAGACACGTGGACGTTGATAGACTGTCGCGAGGACGATGGGGCTGACGGAGAGAATCGGCGATCCCCGAAGAGAGGAGCGGACACTCATGGCTTCAAACATTCAGACGCAAGAAGGATGGACGCGGCGGCAGGCGATGGCGGCAGGAGCGGGCACGGCGGTGCTCGCGGCCGGGCTCGGTGCACTCCTCCCGGCGAATCGGGCGGGAGCACAGCTCGTCCGGACCGGCGGCGGTATCGCCGGCGGCGGTCAGGTCAAGGAGGAGGGTTCCCGGACCCACTTCTCGGTCTTCGCGAGCCGGTTCGAGGGCGAATCACTGAAAGAACCGGTCTTCGTCGGCCGCTTCCAATGGGTGGACGGCAAGGCGGACATCACGATCGAAAGCACCAAGATCGACTTCTACGGCGCGATCGAGGGCGGATCCGAAAACGACCGCGAGCTCCGAGGCACCGCCAAGCTCAACGACGAAGACGGCCACCCCTTCCTCGTCCGCATGGCCGACGAGGGCGGGCCCGGCTCCGGCGCCGACTCCATCTCCGTCTTCCTCGGCAAGGCCGACGCCGAAGACGCGGAAACCGACCCCATCTACAAACTGGAAGGCAAACTCGACGTCGGCGACCTCCAACTCTTGCAGATCGAACTGCCATTCTGACGAAACGCGGCACGCGATCCGGCCCTTCTCTCCCGAGAACTTCGTGCAATGCCGGACAAACAAGGGGAGGGCCCCGTGCCCTCCCGTGCCAATGAACACGCTTCTCCCTCTCGATCACGGTGCCGATGAACCCGGGAGGGCACAGGGCCCTCCCCTACCCCGAAGCCGCTATCGCGCGGTCACTCGCTTTATGTCACCTGCGCCGGTTCGGGCGGCTCCACTGTCGTGCTCGAAGCAGGCTACGGCTCAAGACGGATCCATGCGTCCGTCCTGAACATTTCCCTTCACTCCGGTGCTATCGACAAGCGCGGAGATACGCTCGACCAAGGTGTCGAGGTCGAACGGCTTCGGCAGGTAGTCCTCCGCATCGACGTCCTCGCCTCGCCTCGCCGCATCCTGGGCGGCGGTGAGGACGAGGATTGGGGCTCGGTGGCCGTACCGCTCTCGGTAGCGCCTGGCGAACTCCCAGCCGTCCATCGCCGGCATCTTCATGTCGAGGAGGATCACATCCGGGTGGTGTCGTTGGATCGATTCAAGCGCCGCCTGACCGTCCGGAGCCTCGTCCACCTGATAGCCCTCGTCCCTGAGGACGTAACCGATGACCAGGCGTATGCTCGGATCGTCGTCGATCACGAGAACGCGCGGCATCGTGGGGACCGATCAAGCAGCGGACTCGCTCGCTGGATCGCCGGTAGAAGGCGGGAGCGACACGACGAAGCGCGACCCACGATCGCCCGGTTCCTCGATCCGCAGAGATCCGCCGTGGAGGACGACAATTTCGCGTGTGATGTAGAGACCAAGTCCCATCCCCGACAAGTGCGGTTCGCCGTGCGCTTGATGCAGGCGGTTGAACACCGCCTCGCGCTGGTCAGGCGGGACCCCCACGCCTTGATCGGTAACCGCGAGGCGGATCCCGCCGTCATCGTCTTGCCCAAGCTCCACCGTCACCGTCCCACCGAGAGGACTGAACTTAACGGCATTATCGAGCAGATTCGTCACGACCTGCTCGAACCGAACCGGATCGACGACGGCGTGCAGTTGCTCGGGTCCCTCAAAGATGAGCTGATGATCGGCACCGATGTGCTGCAGCCCGACCCAGGAGCGGACGAGCGCGGCAAGATCGGTTCTCACCGGATCGAGGCGCACCAGACCGGCCTCGATCTGGGCCGTGTCGAGCAAGCGCGTCAGTAATCCGTTCAGCTTGCTGGTTTGCAACTCGATCGCGGTCAACGCGCTCTCCAGCCGCTCCGGCGCGGTCCCCACTCCGCGGCGCGCATCGCGGAGGAGCAGTTGCGCGAAGATCCGCAAACTCGTGATCGGCGTCTTCAGCTCGTGCGCCGCCACTGACAAGAACTCATCCCGCGCCGCGACGGCCGCGCTCAATTCGCGATTCCGTTCGCGGAGCTCCTCCTCCATCCGCCGCTGCTGGGTGACGTCATGCATGAAGCACCGGGTGTGGACGAAGCGGTCGCCATCCCAGCGACCGTTTGCCGTGATGAGCACGTGCTTGATCGAGCCGTCCTTGCAGCGGAGGTCAGCCGGATAGTCGTAGACATCCTCTCGCCGCATCAGCTTCTGCCAAAAGTCCTCGAACGTGTCTCTGTTGACGTGATACTCCCCAAAGGGACGATTGACGTACTCGTCAGCCGTGTATCCGAGCAGACCCAACTGTGCCCTGTTCGCCCAAAGAATCTGGTTGTCGGGGCCCAATTGCTGCACGCCTTCCAGAGCGTTCTCAAGGAAGTCGGCCAGTTCATCCTCACGGCGACGCAGCGACTCCTGGGCGCTCTTGCGCTCAGCAACCTCGATCTCCAGTGCCTGCGCCTTCTGCTGCAGGAGCGCGATCGAACGCAGACGCTGCTCGTCGTCGGCCAGCGATGAGTAGCTCTCGGCAGGCATCACGTGGGAGTGGGCCGCGCAGATCTGCGCGATCGATCCACCATGCTCCTCTCGACCGAAGGTGCTGATCGGGTAGGCACAATGGAGCGAGAACGCGTGCGTCTTCGCCAGATCGTTCCAGAGTCCTTCGAGTTGGAGCGCCGCCTCGTATCGTCCCTGGCCGGTCAAGAGCGCGACGAGTTCCCCGAAGACGGCAACGCGCGGTTGCTTCCCGGTCGCCGCAGCCGTCGCCCGTGTCAGGACATCGCCGACGAGTTCGGCAAAGCGTGCGGCGTCGGGCATGCCGTCCGGCACGCAGATCGCCATCGTCTCCGCCGCGTCCAACGAGATGTATCGCCCCTGGCTCGCGGCGTGGACGATGTCCAAATCCCTCGCCAGCAGCCGCTCGGCCAGCCCGCGCCGGTGCTCCTCGGTCGCGATGACGACGGCGGCGTCGCCCGCCGCCAACGCCGCGCCGATGTAGTGAGTCAAGTGGTCCAGGAGCGCCGGATCGGCTTCGTAGAACTGAAGGGTGTGCGGATGGTGGTTCTTGCTCCCCAAGACCGCGGGCGGTGGAAACGTTGCAGTGTGATCGCCCGGGTTAGGGTACAGACTCATCTAGATACTCCAAAGCGCACTCATTCCGGGAAGCGCGGCGACAACCCCGTCGTGCACGATAGTTGACTTCCCCGCACACACCAATGGCGCCTAGGTCGACTCGAGCGGGGCCGATCCCAGTGAATCATGCACGACCCATGCCAAGCATCGGGGCACGGCACTCCGCCGCTGTCCCTTCACTCCCGGGAAAAGATCCTTCAGCGGCGTTTACAACAATCGGCGGAGCCCGTCGATCAGCGCGTCCAGGTCGGCCTCGTCGTTGTAACCCTGGAACGACACGCGAACCTGACTCACTCCATCGAAGCGCCCCATCGGCACCTCGACCCGGTACTCATCGTAGAGGCGCGTCTTGAGGGTGAGGAGATCGCCATCGAACGGCAACCTGCTGGCAACCATTTGGCCAAACCAGTCCGGCGAATCGGGGCAAATGGGAGGCAGCCCGGTCAGATCGGCCAGGCGTTCGCGCGCCTGGCGGGCGAGTTCGTGACAGCGGCCGCGGACGGTGTCCCAGTCGTGTTCCTGCTGGAAGCGAATCGCGGCCGGCACGGCCAGGAAGGGCGCGATGTCGCGGGTGCCCTGCCATTCGTTGCGCTGGACGAAGGTCGAATCGACGATGCGGCCCTCTCGGCCCCACCCCCAGCTCACGACCAGCGACTCGATCCAGTCCTGCTCCTCCGGCCGCACGTAAAGGAAGCCTGCACCCTTCGGCGCGCAGAGCCACTTGTGGAGATTGCCGGAATAGATGTCGGCACCGAGGTCTGCCAGATCGAGCGGGATCTGACCGGGCGCGTGGGCGCCGTCGACCACCGTTAAGATGCCCTGTTCGCGGGCGCGCCGGCAGATCTCCTTGACCGGGAAGATCAGCGCCGTCGGCGAGGTGATGTGGCTGAGGAAGATGACTTTGGTGTGAGGCGTCACGGCGCCCCAAAACGACTCGACGAGCTCTTCGTGCGAGGTAACCGGTAGCGGGACCGAATGCCGACAGTACCGAGCGCCGGTCTTCCCAAGCAGGTGCTCCCAGGTCATGCTACAAGCGCCGTACTCGTGGTCGGTGGTCAGCACCTCGTCGTCCAGTTCGAGCTCGATCGACCGGGCGACGATGTTGATCCCCCAGGTCGCGTTCGTGACGAAGACGAGACTGTCGGCGTCGACGTTGAGGAAGGCGCCAAGTGCCTTCCGCGCCTCACAGAGCAGTTCGTCGTTCCGGCGACCGAGGAATTCGACCGGCTGGCGTTCGAGTTCGCGCTGCCAGCACTGGTACTCCTCGAAGACCGGCTTCGGCGTCGCGCCGAAGGAACCGTGGTTGAGGAAGTGAACGTCGGGATCGAGCAGGAATAAATCGCGTAGGTTTTCGGCCACCAATGACACCCTCGCGGGGGATGGCCGTGGCGTGACCCCTCCCCCAGTAGCGGAGGGCCCCTGCCCTCCCTTCGTCCGCAGCCCGCGCCGGCGGCGCGACCTTCATCCCTACTCGTCCCCGGTCGCGGCGCGAAGCACCGGAGGAAGCCGGGGTACCCTCCGGGGCTTCCCTTGTGGGGAGTGTTGTGGCGTATCTGCAAGGGTGCCGTGAATGATACGAGGCGCACGACGGGCGCGGTCCAACTGGACCGCGCCCGTCACGGGTGTTCGATTACGCCCGGTCGGGTGCCTCGCTACCGATGTAGAGCTCGGCGGGAACGGTTTGCGTCAAGGCATAGCCGGGCCAGTGCATCGCGACGATTCCATTCTCGTCGGGCTCAAGGAAGGGGCCCTTCACCCATGGCTTGATCAGCTGCACTGGTGTGCCGTGGTAGATGAAGACGGCCGGCACGTCCTCGACCAGGATCCGCTCCGCCTCCTGGAACAGCTTGATCCGTTCCTCGGTCGGACCGAGGAACGACGCCGCCTCCTTCACCTTGGCGTCGTAGTCGGCGTTGACCCAGGCGTACCGACTCGGGCTGACCCAGACGCCGAGCATGTTGAACGGGTCGAAGAAGTCCATGCCGTAGCGGACGTAGCCGAGCAGGATCTCCGTCGGCTTCGCCGTCAACGCCGACATGAAGCCCTGGTTGTCCCGCTCCAGCAGTTCGACCTCGATGCCCAGGTTCTGCTTGATCATCGCCGCGGCCGCGCCGGCGACCGTCTTGTCGAGCGGACTGGGCGCCCGCAGCCAGAGTTGTTGCTTGGGGAAGCCCGCGCCGTCGGGGAAGCCGGCCTCGGAGAGGAGTTGTTTGGCCAATTCCGGGTCGAACTTCTGGATGTCCTGCAGCCCCTCCCGGTTGGAGGCGGGGAAGCCGGGTGCCAGCCAGGAGTAGGCCGGGGTGCCGTTGGGGCCGAGGATCTGCTCCTTGATCGCGTCACGGTCGATGGCGTGGCTCCAGGCCTGCCGCACCTTCTTGTTGTCAAACGGCGCCTTGGTGACGTCGAAGAAGATGTGCCAGGTCGGGAAGTCTCCCACGCCGGAGTAGACCTCCTTCGCCGTCTCCGGGTCGTTCAGCATGATCTGGAGCGCAGCCGGCGGGGGCGCCTCCATGAAGTCGATCTCGTTGTTCTGGTACATCGTGAAGTAGGCATCGAGCGCAGCCAGCTTACAAACGACCTGGTTCACCGGAACCTGAAGCGTGCCGGTGTACTTCTCGTTCTTGGAGTAGACGATCCGCTGGTCGGGGGTCCACTCGGTGAGGATGAACGGACCCGACGAGACCGCGGTCTCGGGCTTGGTGTTGTAGAGCGGGCCGTGCGTCTCCAGCGCCGCCTTCGACAGCGGTTGCGAGTAGAGGAGCATGGCCGGCAGGTAGGGCGCGGCGGCCTCCGTCTCGATCACCAACTCATATTCGTTGGCACCGGTGCGGACGCCGATCTGATCCGGCGGGAGGGCCTCGGTACCCTCTGCCGGCGCAACGACTGCCGACCAATTCTTAATGACGCCCTGGAAGTACCAGGTGAAGTCCCAAGCGTGCTCCGGGTCGGCGCCGTAGCGGAGGGTGGCGACGTAGTCGTTGGCGGTGACGGGATTGCCGTCGCTCCAGACCATCCCCTGGCGGATCTTGAAGGTCCAGGTCTTGCCGTCCTCGCTGCCGGTCCACGACTCCGCCGCCGCCGGCTGGAGTTGGAAGTTCTTGTCGAGGCGGACCAGCGGCTCGCTGAACAGGTCGGCGGTCACGTCGCGCTCGTAGACCTTCTCGTAAAAGTCGATGACCTTGACGACCGCCGCGTTGCCGGCAGTGACAAAGATCTGCTTCTCGGGTGGCGCGGCGTCGGCGGGGAGCTCCTGTAGCGCCCGACGTGAGAGGGTGCCCCGAGCGGCAGGAGCCGCGGTCGCGTCGCCCCTGAACATCCCGGCGCCAAACGCACCGGCGGCTGCCGCCGCCGCCCCGCCGAGCACGGCACGGCGGTGTAGACGTCGCTTGAGCAGTTCCAGGAACTCGGACTCGCTGATCGGACCGGGGTCGTTCGCCATTGAAGCGCTCCCTTACTTCATTCGTGCCACCCCGCCACCAATCGTGACGCAGGTCATCCGCGTGTGAAGGGTCGGTATTCTACCGCCGACCGTCTACCCCGTCACGCCGTCTTGTTTCTTGGGTATGACGCCGTCTGAGACGGGGCCCCTCTTCAACGACTCATCCCTAGTTCTGGCGCGGGTCGAGCGCGTCCCGCAAGCCATCGCCGACGAAAGCGAAACCGAGGACCGCCAGCGCGATCGCCAGAGTCGGGAAGACGCCGAGGTGCCAATAGAGCTGGATGGAAGAACGGCTGTCGGCAATCATCTTGCCGAGACTCGGCGTTGGTTCGTTGATACCGAGACCGAGGAAACTGAGTCCGGCCTCGGCAAAGATCGCGATTGGCATCAGGAGTGTCACCGCGATAATCAGCGGCGGGACCGCGTTCGGCAGCAGGTGGCGTACCGCGATCTGGAAGTCGGTGGCCCCCAGGCTTCGCGCCGCCGTCACGTACTCACGCTCTCGCAACGAGATGATCTGCGCCCGCGTCAATCGGCAGAGCCCGACCCAGCTCGTCACCCCGATGACGATGGCGACGTTGAGGACCTGATTCCCGAAGAGGGCTTTGAGCACGCCGCTGGTGACGACCGAGAGCAGGAACATCGCGAAGAGGATTCCCGGGAAGGCCGTCATCACCTGCACGGCGAAGAGGACGACGGTGTCGGTGAACCCGCCGCGCAGTCCGGCGGCGAGTCCCAGCGGTACGCCGACGAGACAGGCGACGCCGACCGCGAGGAAGCCGACGAGGAACGAGGTTCGAATGCCGAAGATGGTGCGGCTGAGGTAATTGTGGCCGATGGGGTCGGTGCCGAAGGGGTAGTCCCAACTCGGGAACTTGTTGGCGGACATCAGATCGGCGTCAGCGTAGCCGGTCGGTGCGACGATCGGCGCAAAGACAGCGGCGAGGACAAGGATGAGCACAATCAGCAGCCCGGCCAACGCCAGCTTTTGCCGGGCAAAACGGCGCATCGCGAACTCGAAGTTCGTCCGGGATCGCGTCGGCCGGTCGAGACTGAACTCCCGCGTCGTCGCGGCGGCGGCTGTCTCCACGGCGCCCAGCTCCTAGACCTTGACCCGAGTGCCCGTGAGACGGATTCTCGGGTCGAGGACCGTGTAGAGGATGTCGGTCAGCAGGTAAGTGAGCCCCCAAAGCACGGCGATCAGAAGCGTGACGGCCAGGATCATCGGGTAGTCACGACTGAGCATGCTCGTCGCGAAGTACCCGCCGAGACCAGGAATGCGGAAGACCGACTCGATGAAGATCGATCCGGTGAGAATATTCGGGATCTCGGGCAGCAGCACCGTCACCCAGGGGATCAGCGAGTTGCGGGCGACGTGCGACAGCAAAACGCGTCGCTCGCCCAGCCCTTTCGCCCGTGCCGTCCGGACGTAGTCCGCCCGCAGTACCTCCAGGATGCTGACCCGGGTGTAGCGCGCGACGAGGGCCATCGGCGCCAGCGAGTAGGCGGCAACCGGCATGAGGTAGTGCTTCCAATCGCCCCATCCACCGGTCGGCAGCAACTTGAGCTGGACGCTGAGGAGCAAGATCAGCCAGATCCCGATCACCCAGCTCTGCACGGTCAGGCCAAGCGTCCCGACCGTGGTGACCAGGTAATCGATCCAGCTGTTCTGCCGAACCGCTGCCACAAAACCGAAGAACGTCCCAAACGTGTAGGCGACGAGGATCGTGGGGATGCCGATCTTGATCGTCACCGGCCAGCGGCTGCCGATCAGACTGGTGACGGTCTCGGTCGGTCGCTGGAACGGCACGCCGAAGTCGAAGTGTAGAACGTGCCAGATGTACTTGACGTACTGGACGAGGATCGGCTGATCGAGACCGTACTTGCGGAGCTGCGCCTGCCGCGTCGCCTCCGGCAACCGCCGTTCGCTGATGTCGAACGGGCCGCCCGGTACGGCGTGCATGAGAAAGAAGGCGATCAGCGAGACCGCGAGGAGGACGAAGATAAGACTGATCAGCCGCCCCAGGATGTAGCGAGCCATGCGTCACCTTCTGCGCTGACGACCGGCATCACGTCAGGCTCGTCGCACGAAGTACCTGTTCCTACGGCAAGGTCGAGGTCGTTGAGAGCATAGATTACCGTTTCTGGAGGTTGAGCGTATACCACGGTGAGGTGCGCGTGCCGAACTTGGTCTCCGCGGCACCTCATTGTGACACTCTGTGGATTACTTGCAACGCCTCACGTGCGCTTGACACAGTCGTGGACGGACGGCATGATGCCCGCGCACCGGAGGTCAAGGTTCTCGTTGCTCGGTCCATTCGCTGCGGGTGAGGCGCCGGTCAGAGCGAAGTCCCGCGTTCGGCAAGGAGCGAGGAAATGGTACGAACGTTGAATCGTCGGCAGTTCGTTGGAACCGCCGCGGGCGCGGCGGCCGGGCTCTCGCTCGGTCTGCCAAACCTCGGCACCAGGTCGGCGCTCGCTGCGACCGAGATCAACTGGGCAGTCAACGCCTGGGCACCGACCGAGACCAGTCTCGTCGAGAAAGTCGTCGCAAACCTTATGGCGATGAATCCCGAGCTCAAGGTCGACGTCCTCGGCTATGATCCGAACACCTACGATCAGAAGCTCCTCGCCGACATCGTGGCCGGCACGCTGCCCGACATCTTCGTTAGCGCAGACGTCTACACCAAGCCCTTCTTCGACGCTAATCTGACCGCCGACCTCAAACCGTTCATGGACAAGACCGGGCCGAAGATCGAGGAGTTCGACGAGAAGTTCATCGCTCTCGCCCAGTACGATGGCAAGGTCGGCTTCCTGCCGCGCGCCGCCGACGTGGTCGTCCTCTATTACAACAAGCGAATGTTCGACGAGGCCGGCGTGGCCTACCCGACCGAGGACTGGACGCTCGACGACCAGATGAGCGCCGCTGAGAAGCTGACGAAGAAGGCCTCCGACGGGACGACCACGCAGTACGGTCTGACGGCCAACTACACCTGGTGGGCATACTGGGTGCCACTCGTCGTCGCACAGGGCGGCCAAATCCTCAGCGAGGACAACACCAAAGCGGTGTTCAACTCGCCGGAAGGTATCAGTGCCTGGGACTTCATCTTCAGCGGTCTCAAGAACGGTTTCTTTGTTCCCTATTCGGTTCAGCAGTCGATGGGCGGTGATTCCGTCCCGTTCGCGAACGGCACCGCCGCGATGATCCCAACGATTCGCGGCCTGACCCCCTCATTCCGCGAACAGCTCAAGGACGACTGGGACGTGACCCTGGTGCCGAAGGGCAAGGTCGACCGCAAGACCGGCATGGGAACGATGGGTTACGCGATGTCGTCCCAGACGAAGAACCCCGAGGCAGCCTGGGAGGTTCTCAACTACACCTTCACCGAAGGGATGAAGGTCTTCATGGAGACCTACCTCCTGA
Organism: Thermomicrobiales bacterium; assembly: GCA_034667245.1. Classification (GTDB taxonomy): domain Bacteria; phylum Chloroflexota; class Chloroflexia; order Thermomicrobiales; family UBA6265; genus DATBFX01. The sequence goes on from JAXDKI010000175.1 coordinate 32,492, forward strand.
TCCCGCCGATCAAGAGCTTCTACGATGATCCGACCTGGCGCAATCTCCCCGGTCCGCCCTACAGCAACGACATCTTCGTCACCGCGATGGACACCGCCATGCTGCCGCCGAGTCTGCCCTTCTACAGCACCGGCCCCTTCAACCAGGCGATGAAAGACGGTCTCGACGCGGTGGTCCTGGGCCAGATGACGACCGAAGAGGCCGTCAACCGGATGGCCGAGGAAGCCACCAACGCGCTGAAAAGCTGACGTTTTGAGTCGTTAGTCGTCGGTCGTCAGTCGTCAGAACGGAGTTTCAGAGTCGCACGTGACAAGAAGCGACGGCTTGGAGCTTGCCACGTGCGACTGACGACTGACGACCGACGACTGACGACTCGCCCGTAGGAGGCACGATGGCGCTGTCGCAGGCGATGCCTCGGGTGCGTCAACGCACCCGGTTTCGACTGGGAGCGAATCGCGATTGGCCGTGGGCGCTTTTTTTCCTCGCCCCCAATCTCATCCTCTTTCTCGTGTTTTTTGCCTACCCCATCGTCTACGGGTTGTACATCAGTCTCTTCGACTGGAAAATCATCGGGCCCAAGAAGTGGGTCGGGATCGGTAATTATGTCGACTTCTTTGGGGACGACCTGACCCGGAAGCTCCTCTGGAACTCGATCTACTACGTCGTCGGCTCGACCGTTCCGTTGATCCTCCTCTCGCTCGGTATCGCGACGCTGCTCAACACCGTCGTCTACGGCAAGTACGCCTGGCGGGGACTCTACTTCCTGCCCCTCGTGTCGTCGCCGGTGGCCGCGGCGGCCGTCTGGAAGTGGCTCTATGCCAAGGACCAGGGGCTGATCAACTACGCCTTTGTCCAACTCGGCGGCGATCGCATCGACTGGTTGTACAACACGCGCTGGGCGCTCCCGTCGCTGATCCTGATGACGATCTGGCAGCTCCTCCCCTTCAACACGATCGTCTATCTGGCTGGGTTGCAGGAGGTTCCGCGGTCGCTTTACGACGCCGCCGAGGTCGACGGCGCAACCGGCTGGCGGAAATTCCGCGACATCACCATCCCGCTCGTGACGCCGACGACCTTTTTTGTCATCATGATCACCCTCTTCAGCCTTCTCTTCGGCAGCTTCGACATCATCAACGTGATGACACAAGGCGGCCCGATCGATTCGACCAATGTCTTCGTCTACAACATCTATCAAAACGCCTTCAAGTTCTTCAGAATGGGCTACGCCTCGGCCGAGGCGTATCTCCTGTTCCTCGTCGTCTTCGTCCTAACGTTGGGCAACTGGGCTTTGCAGAAACGGTGGGTGCACTACGAATGAGCGACAAGCGCTTCCGGTTCACACCGTCCTGGCTGGTTCTCTACCCGTTGCTCGTCCTCGGCGCGCTGGCGGCCGTCATCCCTTTCCTCTGGACCCTTTCGACGTCCCTCAAGGGTCCGGAAGAGGTCTTCGCCTATCCGCCCCGCTGGATCCCCAGCCCGTTCGTCTGGTCCAACTACGCTGACGCGTTCCACATCATCAGCGGGCGAACGTTCCTCAATTCCGTGATCTTCGCGGCGAGCATCGTCCTCTTCCAAGGGCTCGTGACGACGATGGGCGGATTCGCCTTTGCCCGCCTTCGCTTCCCCTTCCGCGACCAGGTCTTTCTCCTCTATCTCGGCACGATGATGATCCCACCCCAGGTGACGATGATCCCCACCTTCATCGTCGTCGTCGAGCTGGGCTGGATCAACACCTACCAGGGACTGATCGTCCCGATCGTCGCCCAGGGCGCGTTCGGCACCTTCATGTTCCGGCAGTTCTTCGCCAAGATCCCGAACGAGCTCTACGAGTCGGCCCGTCTGGACGGCGCCAACCCGCTGCAGCTCTACTTGCAGTTGACGCTTCCTCTGAGCCGGCCGGTCCTGACTGCCTACGGCGTCATCACCTTCCTTACCGCCTGGAACATGTACCTCTGGCCGCTGATCGTCGTTCGCTCCACCGAGATGAAGGTCGTCCCCATGGCGATCGCCGAGCTCGCCGGTGGCTTCTCGCGGGATCGCGGGGTCGAGATGGCCGCGGTCTCACTCTCGATCTTGCCGATTCTCGTCCTCTGGGTCATCGGCCAACGGTGGTTCGTCGAAGGGATCGCCCTGACCGGCATGAAGGGATAGGTACGAGCTTTGAGCTTTGAGCTTCGAGCGGGACAACGGGAGGGACAATTGGCGTTACGGTTCGCGTACAGCACGATCAACTGGGGTGAGACACCCGATCTGGAGACGACCTTCGGGGAGATCCGGGAGGCCGGGTGGGACGCCGTCGAACTCTTCTGGCACTCGCTCGACTGGCTGGGGCCGATGCCACGGCTGCTGACCGCGCTGGGCGATCTTCAAGTTGCCACACTCTTCGGCGCGGTCAGCCTGCCGACCGACCGCGTTCAGCTGACGAAGCTGAAGAACCACGTCGACTACGCGGCCGAGCTCGGCGCCGAGGCATTTGGCATGGTCGGTGGCAACCGCTTGCGCTGGCGACCGCCGTCCGACGCCGAGTACAGCGATCTCGCCCGGTTCTGCGAAGAACTCGCCGAGTACGGGGCGGAGCGCGGAGTCACTATCGCCTATCACCCGCACGTCGCCTGCACGATCGAGACGGAGGAGGAGATCGATCGCTTGATGGCGGAGACAAGTGCACTCACCCTCTGCCTCGATGCCTCGCACATCGCCCTCGTCGACGAAGACCCGATCGCCCACATGGGGAAGTACCGGTCGCGTACTGGGTACATCCACCTCAAGGACTGGGCACGGGGCAAGTTCGTCGAGATGGGTCAAGGCACGCTCGGGATCGACTTCGGCGCGATCCTCCGCGACCTCGAAGACCATCAGTTCGGTGGCTGGGTCGTCGTGGAGCAGAGTCGCAGCGACGTCTCCCCCGCAGCAAGCGCGCAGACCAACGCCGCCTTCCTCCAGAGTCTCGGCTATTCGCTGCGGCAACCGACTGCCGCCGCGCGGGGAGTCGGCTGATGGCCGGCGAGCGGATCAAGATCGTCGTCTGGGACAGCATCGGCAACACCCTGCTCGGTGTCCGCCCCTGGTCGAGTTGGGACGAGAAGACCGTCGCCCACTTCCTCCGCGAGGACCCGGCGGGTGCCGAGCACGCGCCGAGTTTCCGCCAGCTCTTCGCCGGTCGCGACGTCGATCTCGTCTGGTTCAACAGCGCCGACGGACCATACGCCCCCTTCGGTCAGCTCTACGCCGACTACGAGGGCAGCGTCCGCTTCACCCGCTCCGTCGACGAGATCGCCGCGGAGATCCCCGACGCCGATTACCTCGTCCTCCACAAGGAGCGGCTCCCCGCCGACGCCCTCCGCACCGCCCGTAAGCTGAAGCTCGTCCAGCATCTCGGTCAGGACCACCGCGGCGTCCCGACGGATGCCACGCGGGAGCTCGGGGTGCCGGTCGCGGCCACACCGCTCGTCAACTACATCACGGTGGCCGAGCACGTCTGGGCCTTCGTCCTCAACTGGCTGAAACGCCTCCCCGCCCTCCGCGAGCACATGCGGACCCGCGATTACGCCGATACCTGGGGACTCTTTCCGAACGTTCGTTACGCCGGCGACGTCACCCTTGGCATCCTCGGCATGGGCGAGATCGCCCGGCCGATCGCTCGCTACGCCCAGGCGTTCGAGATGCCGGCGGTCTACTGGGACATCGAGCGATTCCCCGACCTGGAGGAGAAGTACGGCGTCCGCTTCGTCGAGTGGGACGAGATCTTCCGCACCTCCGACGTCCTGACCGTCCAACTCGCCCTCAACGACAAGACGCAGGGCATCATCGGCGCCAGGGAGATCGGCCTGATGAATCCGACCTCCCTCTTCATCAACACCGCCCGCGGCAAACTCGTCGACCAGCCCGCGCTGACACGAGCAGTCGCCGACGGCCAAATCGGCGGCGTCGCCCTCGACGTCTTCGCCGAGGAGCCACTCCCCTACGATGACCCGCTCTTGGCCCTCCACGATCAACCCGGCGACCGCGTGACGCTGACCCCGCACTGTGCCTGGCAAAGCCCCTGGACCTGGGTTCGCGACTCCCAGGAGATCTGGCTGAACGTCCTGCGATCCTTGAACGGAGAACCGCTGAAGCATCTGGTGTAGACGTCACGTCTATCTCTGTCCCCTTGGAGAAGCATGGCATGACGACGCCGCAATTCGGTTTCTGCGTTCCCATCTTCGCCTGCCCCGGCCACAACCTCTTCCGCACCCCGAACTTCCCGGAGCTCGACGCCGCGACGACGATGTCGATTGCCAAGCGCGCGGACGAACTCGGGTACGACTCGCTCTGGGTGGCGGACCACCTGATGCTCGGCAAGGACGAGGCGATCCTCGAGGGCTGGACGGTCATCTCCGCCCTTGCCGGCGCCACCAGCCGGGCGAAACTCGGGATGATCCACCAGGCGCTGCTCTTCCGGAATCCAGCCCTCGCCGCCAAGATGGCGGCCACACTCGATCAGATCTCCGGCGGACGCCTGATCCACTTCATGGACTGCGGGTACATGCGCCGCGAGTACGTCAACTACGGACTCCCCTGGGACGACGACATGGAGGCGAGGATCGCCAAGCTTGTCGAGGCGACCGAGCTCATCCTCGCCCTCTGGGCAGCCGACGGCCCCCTGACGCGCCAAGGTCCCGCCTACGAGGTGACCGACGCCGTCTGCACCCCCAAACCGGTCCAGCAACCGCACCCGCCCCTCTGGTTCGGCGAAGCCACCCCCGGCATTCTCGACGCCTGCGCCCGCTTCGGTCAGGGCTGGAACACGACGCCCGTCTCGCTGCCGGAGCTGCGGCGTCGCCTCGACCTCCTCGGCGCGGCCTGCGAGCGCGCCGGCCGCTCGCTGAACGATCTCGAGTTGAGTCTCGAAACCCAGATTCTGGTCGCACCCGACGTTGCCGCACTCCGCGAGCGACTGCGCGAGATGGTCGCCCTCACCGAAGATGCCGGCCAGAACCTGCCGAACGAGATCCAGCCGTTTCTCGACAGCTATGCGATGGCGCCCGACTTCCGCGCCTTCGTTGATGGCACGACCGATGCACTCCCGAGCCGGATGATCGAGGACTGGGTCGTCGGCACACCTGACCAGGTCGAGCAGCGATTACGCGCCTACATGGCCGAGGGGATCAGCCACTTCATGCTCTGGTTCATGGACGCGCCGCGCACCGACGGACTTGACCTGTTTGCCTCGGACGTCATACGGCGGTTTCAGGAGGCGTGATGAGCGATCCCTCCACCGAGCGTCGCGTCGCCCTCGTCACCGGCGCCACTCGCCGCAACGGGATCGGCGCCGCGATCTGCCGTGCGCTCGCCGCGGCAGGCAACGACGTTGCGTTCACACACTGGCGACGCTATGACCAACAGTTTTCGTGGGGCGCGCAATCCGAAGATGCGCCAGCTCTACTGGAGGAACTGCGGGCCACCGGTGTGCGAGCAGAGGCATTCGAGGTCGACCTCTCGCTCCCCGAGACACCGACCCGGCTCCTCGATCTGGTGACGGACCAACTGGGACCGCTTTCGATCCTTGTCAACAACGCAGCCTATTCGACGCAGGACGGCTACGAAGCACTCGACGCCGCGACACTCGACGCCCACTACGCCGTCAACATCCGCGGCATGGCGCTGCTCAGCGTCGAGTTCGCGCGGCGCTGGCCGGGCGGTCGCGGTGGCCGGATCGTCAACCTCACCTCGGGACAGTCGCTCGGCCCAATGCCGACCGAGCTCGCCTACGCCGCGACAAAGGGAGCAGTCGAGGCGTTCACCCGCTCCCTCGCCGACGGAGTGGCCTCACGTGAGATCACCGTCAACGCCGTCAATCCCGGGCCAACCGACACCGGCTGGATCGACGACGACTTGCGGGCGGAGTTGTTGCCGAGTTTTCCCTTCGGCCGCATCGGCCTGCCCGAGGATGCCGCGCGCGTGGTCGCCTTTCTCGCGAGCGAGGAGGCGGCCTGGATCACGGGACAGGTCGTCCACTCCGAGGGCGGCTTCCGGCGAGGAGCGCCGCGGTAACTACGCCGCCGCGGTTGTGCGGCGACGACCGCCGGCGACCTTCTCGCCCTTCAACGGATAGGTCGCAACGAAGACCGTGTCGTCGCTGCCGAGCTGAACCAGCGACGGCAGTTCCCAGCCGACAATCTCTTCCCGCCGGCGATCGATCAGCCACTGTAGCGCGTCGGCCAGCTCCAGCGACCCGCCCTTCTGCCGCTCCCGGTCGAGCGCCGAGAGCGCGGTCAAGACCGTCGGCGAGAGGACGTAGCGGCCGAGGACGGTGCTGACCGCCTCGGGATCGCAGGGCGGCTCGCAGCACGAGATCGGGTGGCGCGCGTCCGGTTTTTCCGCCAGGAGTTCGATCGGCCGCAATCCGTGCTCGTTCGGCACCGACCGCAACCGGGCGAGACCGTAGTTGCGGCGGTTGACTTTCAGCTTGCCGACCGCCACCACGCTGGAACCGCCTTCGGCATAGTGCTCGGTCAACTGCTGGAGAACCGCCATTCCCGTCCCGGGACGGTCGAAGTGATTGTCGGGCAACAGCACCGCGAACGGCCGCTCGCCGATCAGCGGTCGCGCCTGAAGAATCGCGTGGCCGAGGCCGAGCGCCTCCGACTGCGGCACGCAGCTCAGGCGTTGCATCCGCTGCGCGAACGACGCGCCGGCAAACGCGGCGTGCAACCCGGCGATCTCGGCCGGCGGCAGGATCACCACCAACTCGCGGATACGCGCCTTCATCGCCTCGGCAGCGGCGCGGTCGAGCGCGGCGACAATCTGGTCGCGCGTCCACTCCCGCCATTGCCAACCGGCGATCGGGATGCAGCAGACCGGGACCGGACCGGGTGTGCGCCACCAATCGACGGTGGCGATCACCTGCGCGGCCTTCGACCGGGCATCTTCGAGGAGCATCTGCCGAACGAGATCGGCCTCCTCGATCGCCAGCCCCGCGTCCGCGAGAACACGCGCCAGTTCGCCGTCGAGCGAGAGCCCGGCCGGCTGCGTCTCCCAGTCATGGCTCTGGCGCCGGGGGATGACCACGGTGCGCGCGGGGCGCTCCTTCTCCTGCGCTCCCGCAACCTCACGATCGTAGGCATCGAGCAACTGCGCATGAGGGAGAGCGAGAACTCGCTGGTATCCGGCAACCAACTCCCGGGACGGGCGGACCGTTCGATTCTCGACCGCCGAGAGATGTGCCTTCGAATAGCCGAGTTGTCCGGCCATCTCGCCCAGGCTCATCGACCGCTCTTGCCGGGCGAGGCGCATCCGTGCGCCAAGCGGGAGCGTCTCGACGCTCCCAGCCGGGATCGGGTTCTCTTTTCGGGCCATCGTCGTCCTCCGTTGGACGCGCACCTCATCAGCAACCTGCACCTATCAATCTAACATTTGTTGACGAAATAGCAAGGGCCGCTAGCGAGACGGCAGGCGGACGGGCGGACAGACGGACGGGCGGACAGACGGAGAGACGGAGAGTAAACGCCCTGGGCGATTGTTACTCCTAGCGGTTAGCGGCTCGTGGCTCACTCGGCATCGCCAACGCTTCTGACGTCGAGCGCATCCCGAAGGCCGTCGCCGAAGAGGTTGAGCGCGAGCACGGTGAGGACGATCGCCAGTCCGGGGAAGACGCTGATCCACCAGGCCTGCCGGACGAAATCCCGCCCCTCGTTCAGCGCCATCCCCCAGGTTGGCGTCGACGGGTTCACGCCCAGCCCGATGAACGTCAGCGCCGCCTCGGCCAGAATCCCCAGGCCGACCGCGAACGTCGTCTGGACGATGATCGGCGCCGCCATGTTCGGCAGGATGTGCCCGAACATGATCCGCCGGTCGGTCGCGCCGATCGACCGCGCCGCGGTCGTGTAGTCCTCTTCACGCAGACTCAATACCTGCGATCGCACGATCCGCGCGAAGTCGTCCAGGTACGCCACCGCGATCGCGACCACGACGTTGCGAAACCCTGCCCCGAAGACCGCGACCATCGCCACCGCCAGCACGATCACCGGGAAAGCCCAGAGCAGATCGATCATCCGCATGATCAGGCTGTCGAGCCAACCGCCGTAGTACCCCGCCACCAGCCCGAGCAACACCCCGACCGCCATTGCCGACAGCGCCGCCAGCAATCCCACCGTAAACGAGACGCGCGTGCCGACGATCACCCGGCTCAGCAGATCCCGCCCGAACGAGTCCGTCCCCATCGGGTGCGACCAACTCGGCGAGGCAAACAGATCGTAGTCGTCCGCCAGGGGATCGTACGGCGCGATCACCGGTCCAATCGCGGCCACGAGCGCCAGCAGACCGACGAAGACCAGACCGAGCAACGCCTTGCGCTCCCGGCGCAATCGGCGCCAGAATCGATTCCCGACCGCGGCCCGCCGGCGCTCGGCCAGGACCGTGAGGCGATCCTCGGCCGCCAACTCGCGCTGTCCGATCGCGCCGGGGCGGTCGGCGCTCGCCTCCCTAGCCATACTTGATCCTCGGATCGAGGACGGTGTAGACGATGTCCACGATCAGGTTAGCCAGGACGAACGTGACCGTCGTCAGCAGGATCACCCCCTGCACGATCGGGTAGTCCTTGTCGAAGATCGCGCCGACCAGAATCCGGCCCAGACCACGGATTGAGAAGACCGTCTCGACGACGACCGCACCGCTCAACAACAGCGCCAGCTGAATCCCGGCCACCGTCACCACCGGGATCATCGCGTTCCGGAGCGCGTGCCGAACGATCACGCCCCGCTCCGAGACCCCCTTCGCCCGCGCCGTCCGGATGTAGTCGCTGTTCAACACCTCCAGCAAGCCGGCCCGCACAAACCGCATCAGGATCGCCGCGTAGCCCGCGCCGATCGCCAGACTCGGCAGCAGCAGGTGCTCGAACCAGGCCCGCAACCCGTCCTCGCCGATCGGCGAGTAGCCGACCGCCGGCAACCACTGCAGCTTGACGGCAAAGATCAAAATCAGGATGATCCCGAACCAGAACCCGGGCATGCTGACGCCGACAAAGGCGACGACACTCGCCACGTAGTCGACCGCCGAGTTTCGACGCAGCGCCGAGACGATCCCCGCCGGCACCGCGATCAGCACCGCCAGCGCGAACGAGAGCGCCGCCAGGCTCATCGTCTTCGGCAACCCAGTCTTGATCGCACTCATCACCGGCTCGGGCGACGAGATCGACGTGCCCAAATCCCCGGTCAGCACGTTGCCGGCCCACTTCGCATACTGGACGTAGATCGGCTGATCTAGCCCCAGCTTTCGCCGCAGTGCCGTCGCCGCCTCCGGCGTGTACTCGGGCCCCAACATCACCACGACCGGATCGCCCGGCACCAGACGCAGCATGAAAAAGACGAGGGTGGCGCACCCCCAGATGATGAACACCGCATGGATCAACCGCCGGAGGATGTACTGGGCCACGGCGCCACTCCCAAGTTCGAGTGGGGAAACGCGCTCATGAACGCGGCATGCTCCCCCTTTCCCCTAAAGTTGGGAAAGGGGGTTTGGGGGGATAGAGGGCCCTACTCGCGCCCCTACTTATCGAGCCACACCGACTCGAGGTAGCGCATCTCCGGGATCGGGACGTAGCCCTTCACCGCGTTCGCGAAGGCGACGACGTCGGGCGTGTGGTAGAGGAAGGCGTAGGCGACGTCCTGCGCCGTTGCCGCCTGGATCTGCTGGAAGAGCTTGGCCCTGTCTTCCTGAACCGCCGTAGCGCGGGTCTGTTCCAGCATCTGGTCCACGGTCGGGTTGTTGTAGCCGTACGTATTCCACGGCCCCTCCGAGTAGAAGAAGTTCCAGTGGCCGTCGTCCGGGTCGGCGTCGACCACGCTGCCGTTGACGATCCAGTCGAAGTCCTTCGCCAGCCAGCGCTCGTTCCAGGCCGCCTGCTGCAGCAACTCGATCTGCATCTCGATGCCGACATCCCGCATCTGGCTCTGGAGAACCTCGGCGACCCGGTTGTTGCCCTGGGCGAACATCAGGGTCGGTTTTGCACCCTTGACGCCGGTCTGCTCCACGGCCGCGGTCGCCGCCTCCTTATCGAACGCCTGCGGATTCTCGACCTGATCCGGCGGCAGGTAGGCGAACCCGAAGGCCGGCGCGATCGCCCCGACGCTCGGTTGGGCGAGACCGAAGAGCGCCTTCGAGATCAGGTCCTCGCGATCGATCGCCTTCGCGACCGCCATCCGCGCTTCGACCGTGTCCCACGGCGGACGCGCGTAGTTCATCGTCAAACCGACCCAGTTCGTCCCCTGCACTTCGACGACCGTGACGTCGCCATTCCCCTTCAGCTGCTCGACGCCGACCGCCGGCGCGATGTCGAGCATGTCGACATCGCCCGCTTCCAGCGCGCTGACCATACTCGACGGCTCGGGGATGATCGTCACGTCGATTCCATCGACGTGTGACCGACCGCCATACCAATCGTCGAACGCCACGAGTTTGAACCCACTCGCGAGATCGACCCCCTCCGGCACGATCTTGAACGGCCCGCAACCGATCGGCGTGATCCCGAACTGCTCGTCCCCTAGCTCGTCGATCGCCCGCTTGGAGATGGGCGTCAGGGCTCGGCCCGGCCCGCGGCTGCAGGCGGTCGCCAGGAACGGCGCGTAGGGCGCGCTCATCTTGATGAGGAAGGTGAGTTCGTCGGGGGCGGTCGCTTCGGTCACCAGGCTGAGCTTGTTGGCGTGGGGCGAGGCGAAGTCGGCGTTGGTCGTCCGCTGGTAGGTGTAGACGAGGTCGTTCGCGTTCAAGGGATCGCCGTTGTGGAAGCTCAGACCCTGGCGGAGCTTGAAGGTGTACTGCATCCCGTCCGGCGCGACCTCCCACGTTTCAGCGAGGTCGGCCACGAGCCCGAGCTGCTCGTCGAACTGGACGAGACTGGAGAAGAGGTTCGAGACGATCTCACCGGCGACGATCCCGAGGTTGACCTGCGCGGGATCGAGGGTCGGGATCTGGCTGATCCCGAAACCGAGCCTCAGCGTCCCACCCTTCTTCGCCTCTTGCCGCGCGATGCGGAGCCGCCGCTCACCGACGCCGCCCGCCGCGCTCGCCTCGAAGGCGGCCAGGCGACCGGCGAAACCGAAGGCCCCCGTCGCCGCGGCCAGCTTCATCATCGTCCGCCGCGAGACGCGCGGCCCGCTCAAGACACTCCAATCGATCCGGGTCATCTGGCGCTCCTCCTCTGGGGCGTGACTGTCGTCACCATTCGCCGCACCACCGACGCCGGGGCCGGCGCATCTGCCGTTTGAGCCGAGCGTTCTCGAGTCTGACCGGTATCGGTTGTTAGCCTCCTTTCACGAGCCGTACATCGGCACGAGTCGTCAGTCGTCAGTCGTCAGTCGTCAGAACGAGGAGCGAGATCGCTCTCGTTTCCGCGATGCAGCATCTCTTCGAACTTCTCGGCTACTGACGACTGACGACTCCGTCATACTGGAGATTCCTCGCCCGGCCAGCAGCAACGAGCCGATCAATTCCACGACGCGAACCGCGACCGCGTTGCGTTAGGCGTATGCACGTGCTGTGTGGAAATCACGACCGAGCCCGAGCGAAACATCCTCGCGGTCGAGCGCCGCTTCCTGGCGATCCACGAGTCCATCAATGGCGGCCAGGTCTTCGCCGGTTGCCCGGAGCGCCGCACGAGCCGCGATCTCCGGCTCCACGATCAATCTGATCTCCCAGAGATCGCCGACGGTGTCCCCCGGCGCCTGGAGCACCAGGGCCAGCGGTGAGACGGCGTCGCAGGAGACGGCGTCGCGGACAAAGGTGCCGCCCCCGTGGTGCGACTCGACCAGTCCGGCGCTCTCCATCGTCCGCAACGCCTCGCGCAACGACGAGCGGCTAACCCGCAGCTGGTCGGCCAGCTCCCGCTCCGGTGGGAGCCGACCGCCGGCACGGAACCGGCCCTGGCGGATCACCTCGCAGAGCTGAAGCACGATCTGGTGCGACAGCCGTGAACGCCGTACCGGTTCGACGAGAGCCCCGTTGCTCATCTCACATCCGGCGGTTCACTGGTTGGACCAATCGCGATGCGGACACCTTACCGCCGCCTGGCCGCAGTGTCAATCGCCCGGTTTCCGTAAGGACCGCCCCTCAAATCGGGCCGGCCGTATTGACAACGAACTCACACTGAGATATTTGATTGTTTGTTATTCGAATGGTCGGGCGCGACGGCCGACGACCGATCTCCAGGGAGGTGTGCCACGATGCCCCGATGGATCCAACTCTTTCATCAAGGATCTGCCGACGATCGCGATCGGCTCGGCGGCAAGGGCGCCAACCTCGCCGAGATGACGAATCTCGGACTGCCGGTCCCACCGGGCTTCACGATTACGACCAACGCCTGCCGCGCCTATCTCGAGAACGATCGGCGCACCCCCTCCGGATTGTGGGACGAAGTCCGGAACGCTCTCGCCGAGGTCGAGCGCCGGACCAACCGTCGGTTCGGTGACCCCGCGTGCCCCCTCCTCCTCTCCGTCCGCTCCGGCGCCAAGCATTCGATGCCCGGCATGATGGACACCGTCCTGAACATCGGCTTGACCGACGCCACCCTCCCCGGTCTGGCTGCGCTCTACGACGAGCGGCTCGCCCTCGACTGCGCCCGTCGCCTGCAGCAGATGTTCGGCACCGTCGTCCTCGGTCTCCCAGCTCGCGAGTACGAAGCGGTCCTCGCCAAATTCGCGGGAGTTGGCGGGCAGACCGATCGGCTGGACCTCACCGCCCGCCGGCAATTGCTCGCCGCTTTCACGGCGATCCCCGTTCTGCACGGTCTCGCGATTCCCGACGACCCCTTCGCTCACCTGGAACAGGCGATCACGGCCGTTTTCGCCTCCTGGAACACACTCCGCGCCGTCGCCTACCGCCGCTCCCAGGGCATCGCCGACGATCTGGGGACCGCCGTCAACGTTCAGGCGATGGTCTTCGGCAACGTTGGCGCCGACAGTGCCACCGGCGTCGCCTTCACCCGCGATCCCAACACCGGCGCGGCAGGCCTCTTCGGCGAGGTTCTCGTCGACGCGCAGGGTGAAGACGTCGTCGCCGGTATTCGCACCCCGCAGCCGATCGCGTCGATGGCAGCCGAGCCTCGCTTACGCCCGGCGTACGACCAACTCCTCGAGATCGCCGACCGACTCGAGCGCCATTTCCGGGACATGCAGGACATGGAGTTCACGGTCGAGCGCGGCAAGCTCTGGCTCCTCCAGACGCGAACCGGCAAGCGGACCGCACAAGCTGCGATCCGGATCGCGATCGACCAAGCCGAGGAAGGACTCATCGACCGCGCGGCGGCGGTGCGACGGGTCGAACCGGCGCAACTCGAACGCCAACTCCACCCGAACCTCGACGAGTCGCAGCCCCTCTCCGTGATCGCGACCGGACTGCCCGCCAGCCCCGGCGCGGCCAGCGGTCGGGTCGTTTTCGACCCACTTGAGGCACGGCAACGCGGCGAGCAAGGCGAGGCGGTCATCCTGGTCCGTCGGGAAACCTCAGCCGACGACTTCCCGGGCATGGAACGGGCGCAGGGCATCCTGACAGCGCGCGGCGGAATGACCTCCCACGCGGCCGTCGTCGCCCGCGGGATCGGCAAACCGGCCGTCACCGGGTGCGCCGAGATCGAGATCGACGAGGCGAGCGGCACCTTCACCGCCGGCGAGGTCGTCGTGCACGAAGGCGACGAGTTGACGATCGACGGTTCCACCGGGCGCGTCATCCTCGGCCACGTTCGGACGATCCCGGCCGGTCTCGGCGGCGAGACGGCGAAACTCCTCGCCTGGGCCGACCGGTTCCGGCACCTGGCCGTCCGCGCGAACGCCGACACGCCCGCCGACGCCGCGCGAGCTCGCGAGTTCGGCGCCGAAGGCATTGGTCTCTGCCGCACCGAGCACATGTTCTTCGGCGACGGCCGGATCGACCTCGTCCGCGACATGATCCTTGCCGAATCGACGAGCGAGCGCGAGCAGGTGCTGGTCGCGCTGGAGGCGCTTCAGGTCGAGGACTTTGCCGGCATCTTCCGCGCCATGGACGGCTACCCGGTGACGATCCGGACCCTCGATCCTCCCCTGCACGAGTTCCTCCCCCGAGACGACGAGGAGGTCGCTCGCTTCGCGACCCGGCGTGGCCTCACGACCGCCGAGGTTCGAACACGGATCGACGCCCACCGCGAGTCGAATCCGATGCTCGGACACCGGGGCTGCCGGCTGGGGATCACCTTCCCCGAGATCACGGCGATGCAGGCGCGCGCCGTCTACCGCGCCGCCCTTGACTGCACCGCTGACGGGGTCATCGTCGAACCCGAGGTGATGATCCCCTTCGTCTCGGATGCCGAGGAACTACGGCTGCAGCGCGAGGTCGTTGTCAGCGTAGCGGAGCGACTGTTTGCGGAGACGGGTCGGCGCGTCCCCGTCAAGATCGGCACGATGATCGAGGTGCCGCGGGCCGCCCTTCTCGCCGATCGGATCGCCGCCCATGCCGATTTCATCTCGTTCGGCACCAACGACCTGACGCAGACGACTTTCGGTCTGAGCCGCGACGACTCCGGTCGCTTCCTGCCGGACTACGTCGCCCAGGGCATCCTTCCCAGCGACCCGTTTCAGACGCTCGACCGCTCCGGCGTCGGCCGCTTGATCGAGATCGCCACCACACTCGGCTACCAGGCCCGACCGGATCTCAAAGTCGGTCTCTGCGGCGAGCATGGCGGGGAACCGTCCGCCGTCGCCTTCTGCGACGACCTCGGCATCGACTACGTCAGCTGCTCGCCCTATCGGGTACCGATCGCTCGGTTGGCCGCAGCACAGGCCGCCCTGGCCTCACCAGACGGGTCCAGTTCCCTTAGCGACGGCAGGATCGAAGGCGCGGCGGAGTCGGAGCAGGAACGATCGTTTGCCCACGTCGGGGACGGCAACGCCATCGGGTATCTGGATTAGCCGGAGTCCGCTGGACAGCGTGCGGTGATGCAGCCGGGGCGGGGGCTTGTTTCGCCCCGGCCCGTCGTCTCGATTACACGCCGTAGAACGCGCGATACCACGCCACAAACCGCGCCAGGCCATCCTCGATCGACGTCCGCGGCCGGAACCCGGTGGCCGCCTCCAAATCCTCGACGTCCGCATACGTCGCGAGCACATCCCCCGCCTGCAGATCGACGAACCGCTTGATCGCTTCCTTGCCGATCTCTCGCTCCAGAATCTCGATGAAGCGCAAGAGCTCGACCGGCCGGTTGTTACCGATGTTGTAGATGCGATACGGCGCGGACGACGTGCCCGGGTCTGGATGGTCGCCGCTCCAGTCAGGATTCGGATGCGGAAGCGTGTCGAGGCAGCGGACGACGCCCTCGGCGATGTCGTCGATGTAGGTGAAGTCCCGCCTCATCTTGCCGTGGTTGTAGACGTCGATCGGTTTCCCCTCGACGATCGCCTTCGTGAACGAGAAGTAGGCCATGTCGGGGCGACCCCATGGACCGTAGACGGTGAAGAAGCGGAGTCCGGTCGTCGGCAAGCGATAGAGATGGCTGTAGCTGTGCGCCATCAACTCGTTCGCCTTCTTCGTCGCGGCGTAGAAGCTGACCGGGTGATCGACGTTGTCGTGGACCGAGAAAGGCACCTTCGTGTTCGCCCCATAGACGGAGCTCGACGAGGCAAAGACCAGGTGGGCGACTCCCGTTTGCCGGCAACCTTCCAGCACGTTCCCGAACCCAACGAGGTTGCTGTCGACATACGCGGCGGGGTTCGTCAGGGAGTAGCGAACGCCCGCCTGCGCCCCCAGGTGGACGACCGACTCCGGTCGCTCCTCGGCGAAGAGACGAGACATCCCCTCACGATCCGCCAAATCGAGCCGGTGGAACCGGAAACCCGGCTCGCTCGTCAATTGAGCGAGCCGGGCGTCTTTCAGGCGGGGGTCGTAATAGTCGTTGAGATTGTCGAGCCCGATCACCTCGTCGCCACGCGCCAGGAGGAGCTTGCCGACGTAGAGTCCGACGAAACCGGCGGCACCGGTGACCAGGACGCGACTCATGACGGCGGCGCGCCGTCGCCGATCCCGTCCGTGTACGCCGCGCCGACCGCATCGCGCACGTACCCGTCGCGCGCGTCGAGCACCGGCAGCGCGACCGACTCGCCGAGCCCGATGCCGAAGTAGGTAATCCCCTCCTTCGCCATCCGGTCCGGGTCGTGGATGTTCCGTCCGTCGAAGACGACCGGACGCTTCAGCGTCGCCTTCACGACCGCCCAATCGGGACTGCGGAACGCCCGCCATTCGGTGCAGATCACCAGCGCCTCCGCCCCCTCCAGCGCCTCATCTTCGGTCTCGCAGAGGACGAGGCTGCCCGCCGCGACCCGATCCGGGTAGTGGCGCCTCGCCTCGCCCATCGCTTCCGGGTCGAAGGCCCGCACCCGCGCCCCGACTTCCCAGAGCGCCTCGATCAGCGCCCGGCTCGGCGCGTCGCGCATGTCGTCAGTGTTGGGCTTGAATGAAAGCCCCCAGACTGCCAACGTCTTTCCGGTCAGCTTGCCCCCGAAGTGCCCCCAGACCTTCTGGAAGAGCACCCGCTTCTGCCGCTCATTGACGTCCTCGACGGCACGCAGCAGCTGCGCGTCGTAGCCGACGCCGGCCGCGACCCGCTCCAGCGAGCGAACGTCCTTCGGGAAGCAGCTTCCGCCATACCCGCAGCCGGGGTAGATGAACGAATAACCGATCCGCGGATCGGACCCGATGCCGACGCGGACGCTTTCGATGTCGACCCCGACCCGTTCGGCGATGTTCGCCAACTCGTTCATGAAGCTGATCTTCGTGGCGAGCATCGCGTTCGCCGCGTACTTGGTGAACTCGCTCGACCGCACGTCCATCACCATCAACCGGCTGTGGTTGCGGTTGAACGGCGCGTAGAGTTCGCGCATCACCTCGATCGCGCGCGGGCTGTCGGAGCCAACGACAATGCGGTCCGGCTTCATGAAGTCGTCGATCGCCGCCCCCTCTTTGAGGAACTCGGGGTTGGAGACGACCTCGAACGGGATCGCGACCCCGCGCGCCGCGAGCGCCCGGCCGACGATCGCGCGGACCCGGTCCGACGTCCCGACCGGCACCGTCGACTTGGTGACGACGGTCTTCGGTTCCGTCATCAACTCGCCGATGGTCCGCGCGACGGACTCGACGGCGCGGAGATCGGAGCTCCCGTCCGGCAGCGGCGGCGTGCCGACGCAGATGAACACGACCTCGCCGTGCGCCACTCCGACGGCCGGATCGGTCGAGAACGCCAACCGGCCCGCGCGCCGGTTGCGCCCGACCATCTCGGCCAGACCCGGTTCGTAGATCGGGACCTCGCCGGCATTCAACCGGTCGATCCGGTCGCGGTCGATGTCGACGCACAGGACGTCGTTCCCGACGTCGGCGAAGCACGTACCGGTCACGAGTCCAACGTAGCCAGTGCCAAATACGGTAACGTGCAATCCAACCCCCTAGGAGAGTCGTCGGTCGTTCGTCGTCACACTAAGGACTCGGGTATTCATTGTCCTCATTGTTTGATCGCCCCCGACGTCCATCCGGCACCAGAGCTAACCGCTGACGACGAACGACCGACGACTGGTAACTCACGTCACGCCGCCCCGGCCAGGGCCGCCGGAGCCAGCGCCTCGACGGTGCGCGCTAGGCCCAGCTCAAAAGGTACCAGGATTTCAAATCCAAGCGCCGCCGCCGCTGCCGAAACGTCGGCCGCCGAGTGGCGTACGTCACCAACACGAGCCGGCAAGTAGATCGGCTGGGCGGGAACGCCCATGATTCCGATCAGCGACCCGAGCAATCGGTTCAACGACACCGAGCGGCCCGACGCGATGTTGAAGACCTTGCCGGGCGCATCCGGTGACTGGGCGGCGAGCAGGTTAGCCTGAACCACGTCGTCGACGTAGACGAAGTCGCGCGTCTGCTCGCCGTCCCCGTAGATCACCGGGGGCTCGCCGTCGAGGAGCGCCTTGACGAAGCGCGGGATCACCGGCGCGTAGGCCGAAGCCGGGTCCTGGCGGGGCCCGAAGACGTTGAAGTAGCGCAGCGCCACTGCCTCGACCTCGAAGGCCCTGGTAAATACCTGGCAGAGGTGCTCGCCCGCGATCTTCGAGCTGGCGTACGGCGACAGCGCCGCGATCCCCATCCTCTCCGTCTTCGGCAGACCCGGTGCGTCGCCGTAGACGGCGCAGGACGAAGCGAAGACCACCCGGCGCACTCCCGCCTCGCGCGCCGCTTGGAGCACGTTGACCGTCCCCAGCACGTTGGCCTCATAGCAGGCGGCCGGGTCGGCCATCGACCGGGGCACCGATGGGTCTGCCGCCTGGTGGAACACCACCTCGACACCCGCCATTGCCTTCCGCACCGCCGCCATATCGCGGAGATCGCCCTTGACCAGCTCGGCCTTGAACGCCAGCGGCGCGAGATTCTCCATCTTCCCGGTCGAGAAGTTGTCGAAAACCCGCACCGCCTCCCCTCGCTCGACCAGACGAGCAGCCAGATGCGACCCAATGAATCCAGCGCCACCGGTAACGAGATACATCACGCATGCCCTCCGAAGCGGCAGAGAATGAGTCGTCGGTCGTCAGTCGCCAGTCGCCAGTCGCCAGCGATTGGACTTCGGTGCCGGTCGCGACCGCCGGGGGCGATTGGCACAACGAGGACGACGAGTACCCAGGATCGTGATTTAACGACTGACGACTGGCGACTCCGCAACTCGATCAGTCCGCCACCATTGCCAACGGGCGTTCAAGCTGACCGATGGTCGCGCGGATACCCGCTTCGAGCGGTGTGTCAGGGGAGAATCCGACCAGACCGCGTAGCTTGGCGGCGTTCGGCACGCGCCGGCGCATGTCGGCGAACCCCTGGGGGTAGACGTCGCGGTAATCGACGTGTTCGATCGCCGAATCGCTGTGGGTCGCTTCCAGGACCAGCTCGGCGAGGCGGTGGATCGTTACCTCGCGCTCGTTGCCGATGTTGACCGACTCCCCGAACGCGGCCGGCGTCCGCATCAGTGCCAGCACCGCGTCGACCGCGTCGTGGACGAAGGTGAAGCAACGCGACTGCTCGCCGTCGCCGAAGATCGTGATCGGCTCGCCGCGCAGCGCCTGGCCGATGAAGCGCGGGATGACCATGCCGTACGATCCGGTCTGACGGGGTCCGTAGGTGTTGAAGAACCGACCGATCACGACCGGCAGCCCGTGCTCGCGCGAGTAGGCCAGCGCAAGGAACTCGTCGAGCGACTTCCCGACGGCGTAGAGCCAGCGCGTCGTCTCCAGCGGACCAACGATGCTGTCGTCGAGCTCGGTCAGCCCGCTCTTCTCGTTTTTGCCGTAGATCTCGGACGTCGAGGCGAGGAACGTCTTGACGCCGTAGCGGTGCGCGGCACGCAGTACCGCCGCCGTTCCATCAACGTTGGTGGCGATCGAAGACAGCGGCTGCTCCAAGATGCGCCGGACGCCAACCGCCGCTGCCAGGTGATAGACCGTATCTGCCCCACGCACCAGATTGGCGACCAACCTGGCGTCGAGCACCGATCCCTCGACGAAGCGAAACGACGGCGACGACACCAGATGCTCGATATTCGTCCGCGACCCGGTGCTGAGGTCGTCGAGCACCACCACTCGCTCGCCCTCCCGCACCAACCGATCCGCCAGATGCGACCCGATAAACCCA
>JAXDKI010000176.1:0-2734 GCA_034667245.1 Thermomicrobiales bacterium
GAACGACATAGTGTCTAATCAAAGGAGCAGGCGATGCTCATCACCGATCTCAACACCGTCGAGCTGCATGAGCGCGGGCCCGGAATCCGCGTCTCGTTCCCTCTCCAGAGCGCCGTCGGCACCGCGAGCACGGCAACCGTCTGGATGGAGCTCGACGCGGACGGCGTCCTGCCCGAGCACACCGACAGTGCCGAGGAGTTGCTGCTGGTGCTGGAGGGCGAGGTCGAGGCAACCGTCGGCGATGAGACCGGGCCGCTCGGCGAGGGTCAGATCGCCGTCGTGCCGGCGCTCGTGCCGCACGGGCTGCGCAACATCGGCGGTCGGCGTGCACGCGTGCTCGGCTTCTTCTCGAGCGCGGCGAACATCGCCGTGTTCAGCGAGCCCCAGGGGCCGGACAGGTTGCGCGTCGTGGTGGTCGGCGCCCCCATGCCGCTCGCTGCGCCTCTCGATGAGGTAGCGGTGATGGCGGCAAGCGGCCGGCCATGAACTGAGCACCTTGTCCCCGTCGGGCGGGGTCGGTACGGTATGAGAGGTCGGAGCGTCGCCGTAGGCGCTGCGGCGAAGGCATCGGCGCCAGGAGCTCACGCTCCGTGGCGCCTTTCCTTTGGTCCAGAAAGGGAGCGAGTGACCGGTGTGCCGAGAATAAGCGAGGCGTCAGACGGCCCCACGCGTGTGCTCGTGGCCGAGGACGAGACGATCATTCGGCTCGACCTGTGCGGGCTGCTCGAACGCGTGGGCCTGGAGGTGTGTGCCGAGGCACGTGATGGTATGGAAGCCGTCGAGCTCGCACGGTCGACCCGGCCCGCGCTCATCCTGATGGACGTGAGAATGCCGCGGCTCGATGGGATCGAGGCAGCCCGGCGGATCCTTGCGGAGCGGCCGATCCCGATCGTGATGCTGACGGCGCACGGTGAGGACGAGATCGTTTCGCGAGCGGTCGACGCCGGCGTCTTCGGCTATCTCGTCAAGCCGTTCCGCGAGCAGGACCTGCTGCCCGCGATCCGGACTGCGCTCGCGCGCCATTCCGACCTCACGGCTTCACGACGCCCGAGCGCCACGAAGGTCGACATCTTCATACCGCGCCGAAGCTCTACTTGAGCCTGGTGAGCCAGTCCGCAGTCGACGGGCGTGCGGGCGTACATCTGGTCGGGCAGGGAATCGGTGGCCCGCAGATCTCGGGATAGAGGGCGTGCATCTCTTCTTCGGTCATCGTGGTGTTCACGCAGTACCGAACGATGTCGCTGAGCCCGGGGTCCGTCCAGCTGTTGAGGAAGTCTGCGTGCGCCGTGTAGCCGGGGCCCGATGAGAGCCACACATTCTTGCCGTTGCCCCGGTAATCCCAGGAAACGTTCTGGCGCAGGGTGACCAGCTTGATGGGGAATGCTGCGGGGCATCCCAGCGCCGTCGGGTAGGCAAGGTGCTGGACGGTCGCGGCCATCGGATTGCCGTTGAAGTCGGCGGTGTCTCCGGTGGTCGTGTGATCGTTGAGTCGTCCGTCCCAGCAGCTGGGAAACGTCACAGCGAGCGTGAGCACGACCTTCCCTCCCGGCAGCGGGCGGGCTGTTGCACAGTTCGCTGCTGCCGGAGTCGCCCAGTGGCCGTCGTATGCAGACTTGGTACTGAAGGCGCCGCAGTCCCAGTAGACGTGCTTGAGATCCATCGACCGGCGTGACGTCGCCATCGCGTTGCCTGCGACCAGGCGCAAATCGTCCGGGAACGCCTGCGTCGTCATGCTGGGGTCGGTCAGCTCACCGTTCGGTCCCAGGTAATACGCCTCCATACGCTTCAGCGGCACAGGCACACCGGCACGGGTGAGCAGAGGAATCCAGTAGAGCGCGGAGTCAGCGGGAAGGTCGCACGAGGTGGGCGTCCCGATCAAGTTCGCATACGACGCGACCTCAGGCGTCGCCATGGTCATGACCGCGGTGCTCCCGAAGAACTGGTGCATATGCCTCGATTTCGCCACGCCGCGCTCGCCGATTGGGTCGATACGGAGGTTGCCGACGCTGCGTCCTTGCCCGGTCCCACTCGTTGATGCCTGTGCGCCGGCGCAGTGCACTTGACCCATCGCTCCGGCGTTCGAGGGGAACGCCGCGGCCAGAGCTACACCAAGACCGGCAACCGCCACAGCAATCCGGCGAACTGCCACGCTTCGCATGGCTGCTTCTCCCAACCTGGCAGGGTCGGCCCGACCGTACCACGTTTGATCGTCCTAAATCGGCCCCTTTAGAAATGGCCCGGGTACGGCCCTTGCTCGCGGGCGCCGCTCCCTGTACTGTATGAGTTACTAATACAGGAGGTCAGATGGCGAAGTCCACCAAGGCACCCATCGTGGTGCACGAGTCGAGTGTCGAGATCGCAGGTGTAGGCGTCAGTTTCCACCGAACGCTTCGCATCCCCGACGACGGGAAGGTCTACCCGCTCCCGCCTTCGCTTGGGTGCTTTCCGATCCACCGCGTCAAGGATCACGCCGGGCGAGTGCCCGAGTCGTGGCTTGGAAACGGTGGGATCTTCCTGCCGATGTACCAGCGGGAAGCGATGTGGATGAGCTTCGACAGGCCGCATTGGCCGCCGAGGGCCCTCAAGCTCGCGGTCGGGATGGTGAACGCCATCACGGGAGCGCCCTGGGATGACCGCCTCTCGAAGGACGAGCAGGACTACCTGGTCTGCCCTGATCAGCCGTGGATCGACGGCATCAAGTCGGCTGACGGCGAGATCCGCCAGTTCGTCGCGA
>JAXDKI010000177.1:0-11406 GCA_034667245.1 Thermomicrobiales bacterium
CGGTGTCGACCCAGCGCAGGTTGTCGCGGCCGAAGCCGGCTAGCAGCGCGGCTTTCTCGACGGAGCTGTGACTCTGGCGCGAGGCGTAGACGACGAGCGGGCGCGGCGCTGCCTGGAGACCGCCGCCGGCGAGGGAAAAGGCTGAGGCACGCTCGCGGGCGCAGATGAGGGCGACTAAGGTGCTCGTCGAGGCGGTGTCCTGGATGACGCCGCTCCAGGCATCGGAGAGTCCGACCATCTGCCGCAGCCAGTCGGTCGTCACCTCCTCCACCTCGGTCAGGGCCGGGCTCGACTGCCAGGAGAGTCCGAGCACGCCGAGTCCGGTGCTGAGGTAGTCGCCCAAGACGCTTTCGAGCGGCGCGTTGGCCGGGAAGTAGCCGAAGAAGCGAGGGTGCTGCCAGTGCGAGAGACCCGGAAGGATGAGCCGGTCAAGGTCGGCGAAGAGCTGGTCGAGCGATTCAGCCGACTCGGGCGGGGCCTCAGGGAACCGTGCCTTGATCGCACCGGGTTCAACCTGGGCCATGACAGGGAGGCGGTCAATCCGGGTGCGGTAGTCCGCAATCCAGTCGATCAGCTGATGACCCAGGCGGCGAAACTCCTCGGAATCCAAAGACACGTTCCTCCTCTGGTCGGGTATCTTGAGATCGAGGCTAGGGCGGCGCTGCCAGTGCATCCATGATAGCGGCAGTGCGAGGTGACTTCGACAACGACGGGAGATTGGATGGGCAATCGACTGCATAAGCGATTACCAACAGGAATACAGGCGCTGGCTCTTCTGGTCATCGTGCTTGTCATGACGAGCACCAACGTCCTCAGTGCAGCAGAGAGCAGATCGGCCAGTTCGCTGTTCCGCGGCAATCCAGCGCGGACCGGGGAGCAGCCGGGGCCCGGTCCGAGGAATGAGCCGCAGGAGTTGTGGCAGGTGACGCTGGACGCCCCGCTGCTCTCGTCGGTGATCGTCGCCGAGGGTGTGGCCTACGTGAAGGCCTGGGGCGAGACACTCCGCGCGCTCGACGCCGAGACCGGCAAGGAGATCTGGAGTTTCGCAACCGGCGGTCTCGATACCGCCCCTGCTGTTGTTGGCGGTGTCGTCTATGCCGGTGGCTCCAATCAGGAGGAGACGCAGGGGACGCTCTACGCCCTCGACGCCAAAAGTGGTCAGGAGATCTGGCGTCACGAGACGGCGTATGCGCTCTCCGACTCCTCGCCGGTTGTCGTGGATGGGGTTGTCTACATCGGCGGTGGGAACGGGGACGAAACGGGCGGGGCGCTCTACGCGGTGGACGCCGCGAGCGGCGAGGAGGTCTGGACGTTCGATGCCGGGATGCCGATCTGGTCCTCGCCTGCGGTCGCCAAAGGTGTCGTCTTTGTAGGCGGCGGCGGCCTGGAGTGGGGCCGGGGCGCGCTTTTCGCGATCGACGCGGACGGCGGCGACGAGGTCTGGAGGTTCGAGGTCAACGACGGTGCGGTGGTGACGAGCCCGGCGGTGTCGAACGGTCTGGTCTATGCCACCAGTTCATCCCTCTACGCGATCGACGCGAAGAGCGGTGAGGAGGTGTGGACTCACGCGGACGAGAAGGACTCATTCGACACGGCGCCGGCCGTGGTCAACGACGTGGTCTATGTCGGCGGCTCGAAACTGGTGGCCCTGGATGCGGATACGGGCGAGACGGTCTGGACATTCACGCACGCTGGCGCGTACGTAGCGAGCCCGGTCGTCGCGGACGGCGTGATCTACGCCGGTACGTACCATGCCGAACTGCTGGCGATCGACGCGGAATCCGGGAAGGAGCGCTGGCGATTCCGCGTAGAAATAAAAGGAAGCGCGGGCAATCGCCAGATTGAGAGCTCGCCCGCCGTGATCGACGGGGTGATCTACTTTGGCAGCTTTGTCACCGAGGCTGATCAAGCCAGCGGTATGGTCCACGCGATTGGCGTGACGCGGTAAAAGGGCGGCCGAGCACTTCGTCCAGCGTCATTTAGCGTGTTGCCTCGGGACGGAAAGAGATTCCTCGCCAGGCTCGGAATGACGATAGGGGATGTGTTAGGCGCCCCGCCAGAAGCTAGTGTTGGCTTTCTCGTCCGGTGACCCAGTCGTAGCGCGGGTCGTCGTCGATGATTGGATCGCCTGGGCGGGAGCCGATGCCGGCGCCGCCGTCGACGCTGACGACCGCGCCGGTCATGTAGCTGGCCGCGTCGGAGGCCAGGAACATGACGACGGCGGCGACTTCCTCCGGATTGCCCGGCCGGGCGAGAGGCAGGTTCGGGATGCGCTGGGACAATCTTTCGGCCATCACGGGAGGGAGGGGCTTTGGCTGGGTGTCGATAAGACCGGGGCTGACGACGTTGACGAGGATATTGTGCGGAGCTAGCTCGATCGCCGCGACGCGCGAGAAGCTTTCGGTCGCGGCCCGGCTTGAGGCATAGGCGGCCGCACCCGGCGAACCCTTCGTGCTCACCCCCGAGGAGAAGTTGACGATCCGTCCGCCCCGGCCGCCTTCGATCATCGCCTTGGCGGCCGTGCGGGTCATCAGGAAGGTGCCGCGGGTGTTGACGCCGTAGATCGTGTCCCAGACCTCGACGCGCTCGTCGAACAGGGAGGCGTGCGGTGCAACGGCGGCATTATTGACACAGACGTCCAGGCGACCGAAGCGCGCGACGGCGGCCTCGACGATACTGTCTGCTCCGACTTCGGTGGCGACATCGGCGACGAACGAGACGACGCGGGATGCATCGAGGGAGCGGCAGGTTTCGGCCAATCCCTCTTCGTCACGATCGGCCGCCAGGACCGAGGCTCCCGCCGCGGCGAAGCGATCGACCATCACCCGGCCGATACCACGTGCGGCGCCTGTCACGACGACGCGTCCGGAGAAGTCGAAGGTCACGTTCATCCACCACTCCTCTGCGGGCCCCGCCCCGCTCGCAATTCCGGCCGGTCGATCGGGCAGCGAGTGTACGACGAACAATCGCGACGCGCGCGAAGACCGCGGGCGCGGTTGACAGCGCAGAACCACGGCGAGAGGATGCCGGCCACGAGCGATTCGTGGCGGCGAAGGGAGACGGCGATGGCAGGTCCGATCACCGGACGAAAGGTACGTGTCGGCGTGCTCGGCGCGGGGCGCTGGGCGAACGTGGCGCACCTGCCGGGATGGACGCGCGATCCACGGTGCGCGGTCGTCGTCGTCTGCGACGTCGAGCGGCACCTGGCCGAGGCGACCGCGCCCAAGTTCGGTGTGTCCGAAGTCAGCGACGACTACCGAGGGGTGGTGGAGCGCGACGATGTCGACGTGATCGATGTCTGCACGCCGAGCCATACCCACTTCGAGCTGGCGACAGCGGCACTGGAGTCCGGCAAGCACGTCCTCTGCGAGAAACCGGTCGCGTTCGACTTCCGGGAGACGATGCGAGCAGCCGAGATCGCCCGATCAAAGGGATTGAAGACGAAGCTCGGTTTCACCTTCCGCTACTCCCCGGCAATGCTCTATATGAAGGAGTTGGTGGACCAGGGGTTCTGCGGTCAGCCCTACATCTACAACGCCTACGAGCAGAACTCGCAGTGGATCAACCCTCAGACACCGTTACGTCAAGTCGATCCGACTATGGATCAATCGCAGATCGCCGTCTCTTCGCTGGAAGGGTACGGCGCGCCGGTAATCGACTTGGCGCGCTTCATGACCGGGTCGGAGATGGCTTCAGTCGTCGGGACGCTGAAGAATTTCGTGCCGGAGCGGATGGTGCGCGCGACCGGGACGATGATGCGGATGAACATCGACGACGGCGACATCTTCATCGCCGAGTTCGCCAACGGCGCGATCGGGTCGGTCCAGACGAGCTTCGTCACCGTCGGCAACTATCCGGGGATCGAGGTGCGCCTGTACGGGTCGAAGGGGGCGATCATCACCCGCCTGGTGGAGGAGTTCGGGATCGCCGAGACGATCAAGGCGGCGACGCCGGACGACGTCGAGTTCAAGGAACTGGAGGTGCCGGCTCGGTTCTATCCGGAGGGCGGCAACCCACGAGAGAGCTGGCACACACTCTTCTACTCCAACCTGATCAAGGATTTCCTCGACGAGCTGACGACGGACACGCCGAAGAACCAGGGCAACTTCGACGACGGCGCCGCAGTTCAGGAGATCATCAACGCCGTCGAGGTGTCGTTCCGGGAGCGGCGCTGGACAGACTTGCCGCTGCCGCGGTAACGATCGGTCTGGGCGAGGTTGGCGGTGACGATCGGACAGGCGGTCATCGAACGAGGGTGGGAACTGTGCTGAACGAGGGTTCGTTACCGACCGGTGGCGATGAAAACACCCGTCGTGCCTTTGATGGCTGGCTCGACGACTTCTTCGCGGACTACTACGCCCGGCGACCGGTCAACGCCACCTTCATCGGCGTCCACGAGCACGACCATGCCTTGCCCGACCTCTCGTCGAATGGGATGTCCGACCTCGCCCGCGCTGCTCGCGATTTGCGGGATCGTCTTGGCGCGATCCCGACCGAGGGTCTCTCCCAGGCACAGCGACACGACCGGCTGTTGGCCGATGGCTTCCTCGAGATCCAGGCATGGGAGGCCGGCTCGGCCCAGTTTGCGCGCAACCCGTCCGCCTGGACCGGGGAGGCCGTCTTCGGCGTCATCTCGCTTTTTCAGCGCGACGCCGAGCCGCTGGCGGAGCGGGTCGTGGCAGCGGTCTCGCGGATGAAGGAAATCCCGGCGTTCCTCGCGCAGAGTCGAGCAACGGTCAAGACGGCTCCGGCCCAGTGGACCGAGCGCGCCCTGCGAGAAGCGCGTGCCGGTATCGCCTATTTCGGCAACGGACTCGCGATCCTGGCAGAGGAGCGCGGTATCGATGACGGCGGGTTTCTGGACGCGGCCGAGACCGCGCACGCCGCGTTCGTCGAGCACGCCGCCTGGCTGGAGAGCGAACTCGCGGCCCGGCCATCCGACGATTATGCCTGCGGTCGCGAGGCGTTCGATCGCTATCTCGCGCGCGGTCATTGCCTGCCGGCAGAGCAGGACGCGGCGTGGGTCCAGGACTACGCCGAGCGAGCACTTGCCAAAACGCGCGATGACCTCGAAGCGCGGGCGCAGGAACTGGATCCGACGAAGACCTGGCGGGTTCAGCTCGCTGGACTGGCCGACCTCCATCCCACGGTCGAGGACTACTACGGCACATATGGGCGTGTCTGGCAAGAGGCGCGGCTCGCGGCGATCGACCACGGACTGGTGACGTGGCCGGACTATCCGATCGAGTATGCGCCGTTTCCGCGCTCAGACCGGGAAGCGGCCGGGGGACTCTACTACCTCTTCTACCGCTGCCCGGCACCCTTCGGTCGGCCGGAAGTGCACAAGTACCGGGTGACCCCGGTCGAGCCCGACCTGCCGCCGGAAGAGCAGGAGCGACGACTGCGGGCGACGAACGATTCGGTGATCAAGCTCAACCACGTCGTTCACCACGGCGGGCTGGGTCACCACGTCCAAAACTGGCATGCGTTTCGGGGCGCGTCGCGAATCGGCCGGATCGCCGGGGTCGATTGCGCCTCACGGATCGCCCTCTTCTGCGCGGGGACGATGGTCGAGGGTTGGGCCTGTTACGCGACGGAGCTGATGGACGAGGTCGGGTTCCTCACTCCGCTCGAATCGTTGTCCGAGCTTCAGTCACGCCTGCGAATGGCGGCGCGCGCGGTGGCGGACGTCGCGCTTCACACCGGTGCGATGACGTTGGAGGAGACGGCGGCGTTCTACGAGCGAGAAGCGGGAATGCCGGCAGCGGCGGCGAAAGGCGAGGCAGTCAAGAACTCGATGTTCCCCGGCGCCGCGATGATGTACCTGATCGGCACCGACGCCATCCACGACCTGCGCCGGACGATGACGGCGCAGGAAGGTGCGGACTTCTCGCTCCGCGCCTTCCACGACCACTTCCTCAGCTACGGCGCGATCCCGGTTTCGCTGATCGCCGCATCGATGCGCGGCGGGGAGTAAGGCGAGAGCACTACCGGAAGATGTCGGCGACGGCGAGGCGGAAACCGGGGATGAGGTCACCGCCATCAGGATGTCGCCGACCCAAAAGACCCGCTCGATGCGGTCTTGGCCGATCCAGGAGACACTGCGCGTTCGCGACTCGACGAGCCAGACATGCGGCACGCCAGCATCGAGAAATTGCATACCTTTCTGGCGCAAGTCCTGCTTACTGTCGGACGGCGAAGCAATCTCGACGACCAAGGTGGGACGCTGACGAACGAATCCTTCCTCGATATCGGTAAACGACCGCGGTAGTTCGCGAAAGAAGGCCATATCGGGTGCCAGTACTGTGTCGGGATCGCTTTCTAGGATAATCCCGACATCGCCGCCCGATAGCCTTCCTAGGAGATTTTCGTTGATGTGTCGATCAACAGGAGAACCGACCCGGAAGAGCAATGTCCCGTGCGGATCTCCAACGGGAGACATCGGTCGCAACTCCCCCCAAATGAGCTCGTAACGGGCGTCCTCGTCCATCGCTTCCAGTTCTTCGGCGGTGACCAGCTTTGTCGTCACCATGGTTCGTCGCTCCTGCCGGGAGGACTGCTGCCCAACTCGATACCAGAGTCAATCCTGGCATTCCTTGGAGCCAACGCATCTTTCCAAGAGAGACGACTGCTAAGCCATTCCTGAACGCAACGGGGCGGCAGTGATGCCGCCCCCTGATCATCTGCTGGTACGTTGTGGAGGACCGGGCACGAGTCCGTGCCCGTCCCCGATGGGTAGTGACTAGCCGCCCAGTTCTCGGCGTCGCAGGACGACGCCACCACCGACGAGCGCCAGAGCGATCGCGGCGAGACCAGCCAGGAGCGCCGCGTTGGTCGACGAGCCTGCCATCTGGCCGACGCCGGTCGCCGGGGCAGTGGTCACGCCGGTGCCGTTGCCGGACTCGGTCTCGGTCGGCGTCTCGGTCGGCGTCTCACCGCCGGCAGCGCCCTCGATGTTGCCGCAGGCGATGTAGGTGGCGACGTTGTCGGCCGACAGGTGGAGGTTGACCGCGTGCGGCTCGGCGAGCAGATCGTCGAGTGCAACCTCGACATCGGTCTCACTGACACCGTCCGCGTCGACGTTGTTCAGAGGATATTCCGGATTCGGATTGAGATCGTCGCAGGTGCCTTCGTGGATATGGGCCGGGTGGTCGCCGGTCGCACCGTCGACCTGGATGGAGACGGTGGTGGTGCCGTCGCCGTTGTCGGTCAGGGTCGCCGTGCCGGAAACGCCGGAGTCGTTGAGCTCCTCGAGGTCGATGGTGATGCTGTCCTCCTGCGCGGATGCCGGCGCGACGCGCGCGAACGACGCCACCGCCAGGAGGACCAAGAGAACGGCGCCTAACCGCGCCAGACTGAAGCTCCTCGTTTCCTGCATCGTGCTCCCTCCAGAGAAGATCGATCGCACGGCGAAACCATTCCGCCTCGCGTCGGCCCCAGAATCGGAGAGGCGCTCGGGAACGACGCTCCCAGTGGGGACGAGACGTCAGCGTACCGCCTTGGTTGTGAGCACGCAAGGCCAGGCGAGTTGCCAGTTGGCAGTTGGCAGTTGTCAGAGGCACACGAATCGTTCTGCCAACTGGCAACTAACGGCTACGTGTCGCCACGCTTGGCAATGATGAGTTGGCGGACTTCGGCGGGGTTGAGGTTGTTCATGGGGCGACCGATGAAGGCTTCGATGCCGCCTTTGCTTTCGTACCCTTGCTCACGCGCCCACTTCCAGAAGGCGGTCCAAGAGTAGTCTTCGAGCGGGGGTTCCGACTCGGTGACGGCAGTCGGAGCACCCTGGCGGGCCGGAGCCGGATTCGGGAACGGGGTTGGTGTCGCCGGTGTGGCACGTTCGCGCGCGGCGCCGATCTCGACCGGGGCCGGTCGTGCCTGGCCCGTTCCAGCGCGGCGGTCTGCCACGCCCCGGGCGGGCATGGGCGTCGGCGCGGGTGTGGCGGGAGGGGTCGGCGACTCCTCGGTCGTCGCCGCGCGACTGGTGGCGGCCGGAGCGGTTGCCGCGGCGCGGGGTGCCGGCTGAGCAGGCGGGCGGGCAACCGGTGCTTCGGGGGGCGCCACGCTCGGCGCCTCGTTGTTCTCCGTCTCGGCCTCGGCCTCAGCCTCGGCGAACTGAGCGCCGTAGCCGAGCGCGTTCAGGGCGCGCCCGAGTGCTTTGGTCTCCGCCTTCTCGATATAGTCCGGGAAGTCGGTGGCGGTCTCGCTGCCGTGGCCGGTCGCCTTGCCACCACCGGGGATACTGACGGTCGCCTTGAAGATCGCGACTCCGTCGTCGATCCGGATGTGCTCGGTCAGGGTCTCGGCGTCCGGGTGCTCGCGTCGCAACCAGAGGAGCCGGAACTTCACGTCAAGGTAATCCTGGGCGCCGCCGCGACCGCGAAGCTGCCGAAAATAGGGCGCAGGATTGAACGCGGCACCGGCGCGGCCGCCCGGTCCATCTTCTTGAAGCATGTTCCCCTCGCGCTCGCCGGAGTCCAGATCGTCGTAGCGTGGGTTGCCGTCGTCGCCGTCCATGGCAACGCTCTCCTCTGGATGCGCGTTCAGGCGCACGAGTTCCCGGCCACAGGCGGAACGGAACGAAAGACCCCGCTTTCCCTGCTGGGTCCTCAGCAGGAGTATAGCGGACGAGGGGATCGGAACCGCGGGACGAGTGTCGAGTGGCAGGTGGCAAGGGCCAAGTGGGGTGGCCCTTGCCACTCGTCAGACGGTCAGACAATAGGCGACGTGGACCGGGGCGGAGGGGGCGGCGCTGGCACGCAGGGAGGCGGTCACTCGTCGGCCACGTCGCGTGCAGCGGGCGACACCGGCGCTAATTGAAGGTGATGGTGCCGAGCAGCAGCGCGCCGGCGGCAAGGGCCAACGATCCAATGTGGCGATCGAGCGCGATGAGGGGCAGCGCGGTCGGCGCTTGGCACCGAGCCAAGAATCAGCATCTGGCCGTGTCTCACGTCCGAAGGACAGGCTACGCAGGGGGAGCCGGCGACTCCATCACCGAACGCGCCCTTGGCAGGCGAGTCCTTCGTACCGCGGCAGGGAGCGCCATCCGCCGATCCCGGTCCACTGGACCGAACGGTCGAACGAGGATTGACACTCCCTTATCGGTTCGGGAAGATGCGGGCGATAGGATCACCGAAAGCGTCGCGCCAGATGAGGAGCCGATGTCACGGTCGCTGCAAAGCGAGTCGCTACCGCCACTTGTCTCGACCGGCTCGCTGATTGGCCGGGAAGGGGAGTTATCGGCCGTCTCGGCGTTGTTGAGCCGAGACGACGTGCGCCTGGTGACCCTCACGGGTCCTGGGGGCATCGGCAAGACGAGGCTGGCTCTGCGCGTAATCGAGACGGTCCGCGCCGTGTTTCCTGACGGCACCACCGTCGTCGATCTTTCCTCTGTCGGCGATGCCTCACTCGTCTTTCCGACCGTCGGTCGGGCCTTGGGTCTGCGGGATGTCGGAGACGTCCCCTTCTTCGACCGCGTCGTCCGCATGGTCGGGCAGCAGCGGCGGTTGCTCGTGCTCGACAGCTTCGAGCACCTCATGGCGGAGGCACCGGCGGTCTCCGACCTCCTTGCCGCCTGTCCACGCCTGGCCGTTCTCGCCACGAGTCGAGAAGCGCTGCGAGTGAGCGGTGAATACGAGTTTCCCGTTCCCTCTCTCCGGCTACCCGCAGCGGGACGGCGGCCTTCGGTCGCCGACGCAGCCAACTCGCCGGCGGTCGAACTCTTCCTCCGCCGCGCACGATCGGTGCGTCCGCAGTTTGACCTGAGCGAGGAGACCGCGCCGGTCATCGTCGAGATCTGCTCCCGGCTGGACGGGCTTCCCCTCGCCATCGAGCTCGCCGCCGCCCGCATCAAGGTCCTCTCGCCGCAGGCTCTGATGGCGCGACTGTCGCACCGTCTCGATCTGCTCACCGGCGGACCACGCGACGCCCCAGTCCGCCTCCAAACGATGCGGGGCGCGATCTCCTGGAGCTATGACCTGCTCCTTCCCGAAGAGCAAGCGCTCTTCCGGCGGCTGGCGATCTTTGCCGGCGACTTCGGCCTGGAGGCGGCCGAATATGTAGACGGAGAGACGGAGAGACGGAAAGACGGACAGCACGACGACACTCTTCGTCTGTCCGTCTTCGAGGGGATTGCCTCGCTTGTGGACAAGAGCCTGCTGTGGCAGAGGGAGGGGGACGTCGGCGAGCCGCGCTATGGGATGCTGGAGACGGTGCGGGAGTTCGCGCAGGTCGAACTTGTCAGGGCGGGGGAGGAACCGGCAGCACGCGACGCGCTGGCTGAGTGGTGCGCGGCGTTTGGCGAAAACGTTGAGAAACATGTCCACGGGCGATGGGGTTCGGCCTGGCTGGTCCGGTTCGAGACGGAGCTCGACAATATTCGCGCCACGCTCACCTGGCTGACGACGACCGGTCAGCATAGACGGGTGCTTCGCCTCGTCGCGGCAGTCTGGCCGTACTGGTTCAATCGAGGGAGCTTGACCGAAGGTCGGCGCTGGCTGGATGGAGCGCTGACTCACGCCGGCGACTTGGAACCGGCACTCGTGATGTGGGCACACCTTGGCGCGGGGATGCTCGCGATGGCGCAGGTCGATTTCGACCGCGCCGCACCGGCACTGGAAGAGGCACGCGCGCTGGCGAACGCGGTAGGAGATCCAGGGGTGGTCGCCCGTGCCGAGTTTGGACTCGGCGTGATTGCCCAGGACCTCGGCGACCCGGGGAGAGCGCGGGACCACTTCGAAGCCGCGCTGGCGGGCTCGGCAGCCGCGCACGACGATCTCCTAACGGCGACGACGTTGAACAACCTGGGGCTCGTCACGTCACGGCAGGGAGACCACGACCAAGGTCAAGCCTATCTGGAAGAGAGTCTCCGCCGCCACCGGGCGCTCGGGCACCGGCTGGGCGAGGCGCTGTCGCTCCGCTTCCTCGGCCAAGTTGCACAGGCGAGAGGCGATCTCCCGGGCGCGGCATCGTTGTATCGAGACAGCCTGCGCTTTGAGCCAGCCGAGTTGCAATCGTGGCACATTGCCGGCTCGTTGGAGGGATTGGCAGCGACCGCTGGTTCAGGTCGAGAGTCCGAATTGGCCGCCAAGTTCCTCGGGGCGGCCGAGGCGTTGCGCGAAGAGGTCGGCATTCCCGTCGAACCGGCATTACAGGAGGCGCACGCCCGGACGCTTGCCGCCGTGCAGGCTGCGCTTGGTACGGAGGCGTGTTCACGGGCGCAGGCAGCCGGGCGAGCGATGCCGCGCGACCAGGTGATCGCGGCGGCGATCCAACCACCCGAGGCCAGGTCCTTCTCCATGCCGCGCGGCGAGCCAGTTCCCAAACCTGCACCAGCACCTAGTTCCGTCGGTGAGCCGCTGACAGCACGCGAGTCGGAGGTCCTTCGCCTGCTGGCAGAGGGTCTTT
>JAXDKI010000178.1:0-6395 GCA_034667245.1 Thermomicrobiales bacterium
CCTGTCCCAGCTTCCCGACGGCGTGCAGGCGTTCAATGCCCTAACGGGGGCGCCTCGCTGGTTCTTTCCGACCGAGGGCGGGGTCGGTTCGTCCCTCACCGTCGCCGATGGTGTGCTCTACTTCGGCAGCGATGACAACTACGTCTACGCCGTCGACGCGGTGAATGGCGGGGAACGGTGGCGGTATCGAACCCAGGACGCCGTTCGCTCCTCGCCGGCGGTGATCGACGGGATCGTCTACGTCGGCAGCGACGACGGCGTTCTCTACGCGATCGGCGGTCCGGGATCGAGCATTGACGCGACCGCGACGGCCGGACCCGCATCGACCGTCGCACCGCCGGGCACGACGCCGATCGCACCGCTTACCGATGGACAGATTCGGCCGGGGATCACCGTCGAGGTGAATGACGACGACGTTGTCCTGCGCGACGCCCCGTCGCTCGACTCGGAGATCGTCGCCACGCTTCGCCGGGGGACCGAGTTGATCGTGATCGGTCCCTCCGAAGAGGGAGACGGGCACATTTGGTGGCCGGTGGCGGAGCCGTCGACGGGCCGAGTCGGGTACGTGCGGGAAACGTTCTTGACGGTCAAGGACTAACCCGACGGGTCGGTTCGGGACTTCGGCGAGGTCGTGGACATGGACGAGAGCACACCCGAGGCCGCAGTCGAGACCTGACGTTCGTCCTTGTCGAGACGGAGCTTTCCGAAATCCGTGTCAGGAGGCTTGGCCTGTAAACCGCGCCCGCCGTAACGCCGATCGCGCCGCGTAGTACCCGGACATCCCGTGCACCCCGCCGCCCGGGGGGGTCGACGAAGAGCAGAGAAACAACCGCCGGTTCGGGGTGGCGTAGGGATCGCGGCTTGGCAACGGCCGCGTGAAGATTTGGCGGAGGTCCTGCAGCCCGCCGTTGATGTCGCCGCCGACGTAGTTCGCGTTGTGGCGTTCCATCTCGGCCGGCCCCATGACCGACCGGGCGAGGACGAGGTCCCGGAAGCCGGGGGCGAAGCGCTCGATCTGCGCCTCGATCCGTGCCGTCATATCCACCGTCGATCCGGACGGAACGTGGCAGTAGCCCCAGAGCGCCTGCTTCCCAGCCGGCACCCGGCTCGGATCGAAACGGCTCTGCTGGGCGATCAGGACATATGGCCGCTCCGGATGCCGCCCCTCCGCGACGTCTCGCTCGCTCGCGGCGATCTCCTCGATCGTGCCGCCCAGGTGCAGCGTTCCCGCCGAGTGGCAGGCCTCCGCCGTCCATGGCACCGGACCGTCGAGCGCCCAATCCATCTTGAAGACGCCCGGCCCATAACGGTAGCGCCCGAGCTGGCGGCGGAAGAGGCGCGGCACGGCGTCGCCGGCGATCGCCAAGAACTGGCGCGGTGTCACGTCGAACAGCACCGCGTCGGCCTCGCCGACCTGGTCAAGCGCTGAGACCCGGACACCCGTCCGGATCTCTCCGCCCAAGGTCTGCAGGTGAGCGGCCAGGGCGTCAGTGAGTCGCTGGGAGCCACCACGCGGGAACGGCCACCCCGTCACGTGCCCCAGGAGTGCCAACACCAACCCGAACGCCGCCGACCCGGGCTGCTCCATCTTGAGCATCGAGTGCGACGCCAGGCCCGCGAACATCCCGGGCGCGCGCGTCCCCTCGAATCGCGATCGCGCCAGCCCGACGGTGGACCGTAAGGCCAACAGTCCGAACCGCGACAGCGCGATTGGGTGACGCGGAAATTGGAACGGCGCGAGCAGCTGCGGGATCAGGATCTCGACGTCGTCGACAATCGGCGCCATCAGCCGTCGATAGGCCTTCCCGTCCTCGCCGAGGGACTCCGCGGTCACGTCGATTGACCGCGCCAGCACGGCTGCTGATCCGTCGTCGAACGGGTGGGCGAGCGCCAGGGGCGGTTCGACCCACTCCAGCCCGTAGTCGGCGAGGGGTAACGTCCGGAAGAAGGGCGAGGCCGCCGCCAGCGCGTGGATCGCCGAGCAGACGTCATGGACCAACCCCGGCAGCGTCAACTCCGCCGAGCGGCAGCCGCCGCCGATCGTCTCCTCGGCCTCCAGGACCAGCACGCGATGCTCCGCCTGCGCCAGGGCAATCGCGGCGGCCAGACCGTTGGGACCGGACCCGACGACGACCGCATCGGGTCCGGCATCAGTCCCGATGTCGTCGCTCACGCCCCCCGGCTCACCGAAGGACCGGCTGCCGTACGGCGCCGTAGCAGACGACCAACCCGGCGAAGCGGGGTGATCGCGACATAAATGCCGGTCCGGATCGCGGCGTTGTGCCAGACGTTGGTGACGCGCCGCCACTGATAGCGGGTATCGACACAGTCGACCGTCGTCTCGGCTTTCGCCCGGACGCCGAAGTAGGCGGCGAGGTTGCCGAGGGTCTGCTCCCAGAATCGGTTCTCGGCGCGGTGCCCGAAGAGCACCATGCCGATCTCGAAGAACGGATCGCTCGCGCGCATCAAGATCTCGGCCTGGGCGACGGTGACACCATCTTCCTCATACGCAGAAAAGGTGATCAAGCCGGCAAGCATGTGCCCTTGCGGCGTCATCAGCGCGAACGACTCATCGTCGGCATACAGAACCAGGACACCGGTCGACAGCGTCGCGGGACCGGGCATGTCCATGTTGAGGACGGCGACTTCGCCGGGCGCCAGCCCTTTCAGGGAACCGTAGAAACGGTTGCCCCTCGGCCAGAACTCGCCGAAGTGTTCCTTCCAGGTCTTGACCACCTCGACGGGCGTCACCGTGACGCCGGTCAGTCGCACGGAATGCCGTTTGCGCCACATGCGGCCAAACCCATGGATCGGGCCGCTGACCCGCCGTCCTTCGACGTTGAGATTGATGGCGCTACCGGGAACGGCCGCCTCATCGACGTCGAGGACGGCAACCGGCTTCGCCCAATTGGCATCGTCGCGCCGCAATGGTGCCGTACCCTCCTCCGTCTGCCTGTCTCTCCCTCTCTCCGCCTGTCCGCCTGTCCGCCTGTCCGCCTCTCCGTCTCTCCGTCCGTCCGTCTCTCCGTCCGTCCGTCTCTCCATCATCAGCACTCCCGCTAGCCTTATCCCGTCCCGGTTATGCCTCGTACGCGGCGGCGAGGGCGGTCCCCTCGTTGTCGTAGATGTGGATCGCCTCGTTCAACCGGGTCAGCGCAAAGATGTCCCGGTAGTGATCGCTCAACCCAAACGCGAAGAGTTTCTGGTCTTGCCGGTTCGCGCGGACCAGGAGGGTGACCAGCAGGCCGATCCCGCTACTGTTCATGTACTCCAAGGCCGTGAAGTTGAGCACGATCGCGCGCGTCAACGGTCCACTCGCCCGGTTATAGGCGTCCGTCAACACCGGCTCGCTCTGTCTCGTCACAGAACCAGCGATGTCGATGACGCTGACCCGCTCGTCGATGGTGCGCACGTTGGCATTGATCGTCGCCTCGACCATAGGCTCGTCTCCTTATTGCGGCTAAGCTTATCGTCTCGCGTTCGAGTTCAAAGAATGGCGCCCGGTCACCACGGGTCTCATGGTGCCCTCGTGCATCGTTGAACGCAATACGACAATTATACGGTATCTCCAAGCGAATTCGGGACATGACGCTACGTTTAATGACGTAGCGTCGGCCGGGGATCACCCCTGCTCTCCGTTCTCCTTGGCCAGGTGCACGACCAACTCGACGAGATAGCCGTTCGCCGTCGTCGTGCGCGACACCGCATCGACCATCTGCTCGGTCAGGAACAAGCCCCAGCCGTGGTTCGACTGGACCCCGGCCAGCTTCGCCTCCAGGTTAGGCCTCTCCACCCGAGCCGTCGGCGGACCCTTCCCCTGGTCCGTCACCCGCACCCGCAGGTCGTCCCCGTCGAGCAGCACCTGCACGCCGACCAGGAGCTTCGCCTGGTTGCCGTTGCCGTGCTCGGTGGCGTTCATCACCGTCTCCGCGACCGCCGTCTTCAGCCGCTCCAGCCGCCGCATCGTCAAACCGAGTCCGCTCACCGCCTCTTCGACCCGCCGCATCGCCTCCCGCTCGTTACCCGTCTCGCTCGGCAGGGTGAACTCGGTCAGGACCTTCATCTGTTCCGGCAGGCGCGCGATCGTCACGAGGGTCAGATCGTCTTCTTGATTCCATTCGGACCCGGCGAACCGGGCGTGCTCGCTCCGAACGGCGTCGATCAACCCAGCCCCGCCGGTCAGACTCCCGAGCACCTCCATCAGGTGTGGCCCGCCGAACATCGCCCCGTCCGGTGCGTGCGTCTCCAGCAGACCGTCGCTGTAGAAGAGGATCGTGTCGCCGGCGGCGATCGTCACCTCCTTCTCCTCGTAGGTCACCTCCGGCATCATCCCCAGCGGCCAGCCGGTGGCACGCAGTTCGGTCACTCCGGTAGATCCGCGCAAATAGGGGACGGTCTGACCGGCGTTGGCGTAGCGCATCCGCCCGCTGGCCGGGTCGAGGATCGCGAAGAAGCAGGTCACGAACGTCCCGGGCGGGAGTTGCGCCGCCAGCGCTTCGTTCACCCGCTGCAGCACCTGGGCGGGCAGTACCAGCCGCTGCGCCGAGGCGCGAAGCAAGGTGCGGGCGGTCGCCATCATCAACGCCGCCGGCACGCTCTTGTCGCTGGCATCGCCGAAGACCAGACCGATCAAGTCGCCCGGCAATGGGATGAAGTCGTAGAGATCGCCGCCGACGACCCGCGCCGGTTGGTAGTGCGTCGCGATCTGCCAGCCGGTGAGCGCCGGCACCTCCTTCGGCAGGAGACTCCGCTGGATCGCCTGCGCGATCCGCAACTCCTCCGCGTTGCTCTCCCAGGCCCGCGCCGCCGCCTCGTGCTGGTGCGTCAACCAGGCGATCCGGAGCGCCGCCGCCCCGTACGCCGCAAGATCCTCCAAGAATCGCCGTTCGTCGTCCGTGTATCCACCGTCCGCACCCCGTGGACCAAGGACCAGCAGCCCGACCAGCGTTCCTTGACTGATCAGGGGGACGATCAACTCGGCGCCCATCGCCCGCAATTGATCGAGCGTCGGCGAGGGGATGTCGAGCGTCGCGACCGGTGTCGCCTCGCCGTGGCGCAACGCGTATCCCACCAGTGGATCGTCCAGGGCGATGTCCGGCGCACCCCCGGCCTCCTGATCGAGGCGGAGATGCATAAACGCCGGTTGCAGTCGCGTCTCGACGGTGCGCGTCAAGGAGTCAGCGATCTCCTCCGCCGTCAATTCATGGCGGAGCCGGGTTCGAAATGCGACGAGCGCGGAGTCGGTCATCGGTCTCGATCCGCCCCACCATTGACCACGCGGATCGGCAACCGGCCTCTCACCAAACGTCTGCGCAACGTGGACTCCAATCGACCCTCCACGACACAGCCGTCCCCTGCGACGGCCGCGATCACGTATCATGGGCGACGGTGCGAGGTGCCCGCAACGGGCGTCCTCTTTCACACTGCCACCCGGTGCTTCTCCGCCGGCGCTCGCCGACTTCTGGTTCTGAATGTCTACTCTATCTGCCGCTCCCCGGCGATCCAACCTCCCAACGATGTTCGCACCGATGGTCGGTCGCGAGCACGAGTTGGACGAACTCCGCGAGCTTCTGCGGTCGATGACCGTCCGCTTGATCACCCTGACCGGACCGGGAGGGATTGGAAAAACGCGCCTCGCCGTCGAGGTCGGGCGTGCCGTCGCCGCCGAATTCGTCGACGGCGTCGTCTATGTCGCCCTCGACCCGATCCGGGATGTCGCCCTCGTCCTCCCAACCCTCGCCCAGACACTCGGCCTCACCAGGAGCGGACGCAACAATCTCCTCGACGAGTTGACAACCTTCCTCAACGATCGTGAGATGCTGCTCCTCCTCGACAACTTCGAACAGGTCGAGGACGCGGCCTCCCAGATCGCCGAACTCCTCGCCGCCTGCCTCCGCTTGAAGGTGCTCGCCACCAGCCGCACCCCCTTACAGGTCTACGGCGAGCGCGAGTACTCCGTGCCGCCCCTCCCACTCCCGACCGCCGCCGATGAGACAGATACCGAGATCACGACGACCTTCGCGTCCGTCCAACTCTTCGTCGAGCGCGCGACGGAGGTCAAACCGGCCTTCGCACTCACTGCCGTGAATGCCAAGACGGTGGTCGAGATCTGCCGCCGGCTGGATGGCATTCCGCTGGCAATCGAGCTGGCGGCGGCGCGGATCAAGGTTCTCTCGCCCGAAGCCTTGCTCGACCGCCTCTCGCATCGTCTTCAGGTGCTGACCAGCGGCCCGCGCAACGCCCCCGCCCGGCTCCAAACGATGCGCGACGCCATCGCCTGGAGCCACGACCTCCTCACCCTCGACGAGCGCACCCTCTTCCGCCGCCTCGCCGTCTTCACCGGCGGCTTCACGCTGGAAGCGGCAGAGGCGGTCTGCGGACCGCGGCAGGCAGCA
>JAXDKI010000179.1:0-5615 GCA_034667245.1 Thermomicrobiales bacterium
TTGGCGATCGGCGCGGACGAGGTCGTCCTCGGCTACATCTCGAGTCTGACCCACTACGAGGGGATCTCGTTCCTCCTGCAGGCCATCGCACGGCTCGTCGCGGCCGGCGAGCCTGTTCGCGGTCTGATCGTGGGAGACGGCCCAGAACGCGTATCGCTCCAGACCGAGGCGGCCCGGCTGGGGCTCACGAACCGCGTCGTCTTCACCGGTCGCGTCCCGCACCAGGACATCCTGCGCTATTATGGGTTGATCGACGTCTTCGTCATTCCCCGCACCGCCGATCGTGTCTCGCAACTGGTCACGCCGCTCAAACCGCTCGAGGCGATGGCCACCGGCCGTGCCGTCGTCGTCTCCGGCGTCGATGCCCTCCGTGAGATGATCGTCGACGGCGAGACGGGACTCGTCTTCCGCCCCGAAGACGCCGATCATCTCGCCGAGGTCGTCGCGCCGCTGATCCTCGACCGGGCTCGACGTGAGAAACTAGGCGGCGCGGCGCGGGCATGGGTCTGCGCGCATCGGACGTGGGAGCAAAATGGGCGGCGATACCTCGACCTCTACCGGGCGTTGGGTGTGCCACTCCCAGACGCATAAGCCGCGTTAGCGTTCCAACGACCCCAATGGGATACGCGTTGACGAGGATCGACCAGATATGACCGATTCACTCCTGCGCGGGCGGTTCTCCGACATCGTTTCGTCGGCAGCCACCCGCGCGAAACAGGTGGTTGCTGCCCGCACGAAGGCCGCGCCGCCCACGCCGCCCACCACTTCGCCGTCCGGCATCCGCCGGAGAATCGAGATCGCGGTGCGCGACGAGGGATTCGAGGCGGCAGAGCGGGTCATCCAGACTTACGAAGCGGAGCTCTGGGCCGGGCTCGCCAAGGTCGCCGAGCCGCTCGACCCCCCCCGCGCCCTGACATATGCGCACCGCGCCGTCGCTCTCGATCCCCGGCTCACCTACGTCAGGCGATTGCTGCGCCTCTCGAATCGTCTGGGTGAGCTTCGGCCGCCGGAACGAGTGCTTGAGACCGCCCTTGCTCGGGAGGAAGAAGCCCCCGAGTTTTTCCATCAACGGCTTCGCTGGCTGCGCGTCTGGCGGGGCTTTCTCGAGCACGGATTCCCCATTCCGGACAAGCGATCCCGGCGCGAGATCGACCCGCTCCCCGACACGGTCATCTATTGCATGCACAACTCGCTGCCGCACGACAGCTCCGGCTATGCGACGCGCTCGCATGGACTCCTCACCAGTCTCCAGGCCGCCGGCATGAATGTGCGGGCCTACACCAGATTCGGCTATCCCTGGGACTCGAGCCGCCGTCAGAAGATCGAGCCGCTTACCGATTTCCCCGACGAGGACGTCGTCGACGGGATCACCTACCACCGCCTCCGAACCCTGGAGGCGGGATGGGGGCAAGTCTCCGTCGATCGGTACATGGAAGCCTACGCGGACGAGCTGGAACGGGTCGCCCGGATCGAGCGACCCGCCGTCATTCATGCGGCGTCGAACTTCATGGTCGGCATCCCCGCCGTCGTCGCCGCCCGGAGACTTGGACTCCCGGTGATCTACGAGGTCCGCGGGATGTGGGAGGTCACCCGCGAGTCGCGCGAGCCGGCCTGGAAAGACAGCGAGCAGTACGAAGCCTACGTGCGGCTGGAGACGCAGGCCGCGACCGGCGCCGACGCCGTCATCACCCTGACCGAGGCACTCAAGGCCGAGCTGATCCGGCGCGGCGTCCCGGCGGAGCGGATCACGGTCGTCCCGAACTCCGTCGATCCCGACCAGTTCGCCGCGCTCCCGCGCGATTGCCAGCTGGAGCAGGAGCTGGGCCTGGTCGGGAAGCGCACCGTCGGCTACGTCGGGTCCTTCACACAGTACGAGGGCCTGGATGACCTCCTCCACGCTGCCGGCATCGCGATTGACCGCGGACTCGACGACCTGCGGCTCCTGCTCGTCGGCGACGGCCTCGAGCTGCCGCGACTCCGCGACCTCGTCACCGACCTCGAGCTGCAAGACCACGTCATCATGCCGGGGCGGGTGCCCTTCGCCGACGTCCAACGCTACTACTCGTTGATCGACGTCGCCGCCTTCCCGCGCAAGCCGCTCCCCGTCACCGAGATGGTCTCGCCGATGAAGCCGTTCGAAGCGATGGCGATGGAGAAGGCGATCCTCGTCTCGAGCGTCGGGGCACTGGCGGAGATCGTCCGCGACGGCGAAACTGGCGTCGTCTTCGAGAAGGGCGACGTCGACAGTCTGGTGGCGGCGATCGAGCGCATGGTCGCTGACCCCGGCCTCTGCGCCCGACTCGGCAAGAACGCCCGGGAGTGGGTGGTCGCCAACCGCAGCTGGGAACGCGCCGCCCGCACGACCACCGACCTCTATCGCAAGGTTCAAGGAGCCAACTGACCCGATGCGCTGTCTTGTCGTCGCCGGAGCGCGACCCAACTTCATGAAGGTCGCGCCGATCCTTGCTGCCCTTGCGGCACGCGGCCACGAAGGCGTGCTCGTCCACACCGGGCAACACTACGACGCCAAGATGTCCGACGCCTTCTTTCGCGATCTTGGCCTGCCGGAGCCGGACTTCCACCTCGGCGTCGGCTCGGGGTCCCACGCCCAGCAGACCGCCCGCGTGATGGAGGCGTTCGAGCCGGTCCTCCTCGAGACGAGACCCGATTGGCTCGTCGTCGTCGGCGACGTCAATTCGACGATCGCCTGCGCCCTCGTCGCCGTCAAGCTAAAGGAGGAGCTCGGCTGCCGCATTGCCCACGTCGAAGCCGGCTTGCGGAGCGGCGATTG
Organism: Thermomicrobiales bacterium; assembly: GCA_034667245.1. Lineage (GTDB taxonomy): Bacteria > Chloroflexota > Chloroflexia > Thermomicrobiales > UBA6265 > DATBFX01. The sequence goes on from JAXDKI010000179.1 coordinate 2,792, forward strand.
GCGGATGCCGGAGGAGGTCAACCGCGTCCTCACCGACCGCCTCTCCGATCTTCTCCTGACCCCGAGCCGCGACGCCGAGCCCAACCTCCTGCGCGAAGGGATTCCCGCGGACAGGATCGTCTTCGTCGGCAACGTGATGATCGACACGCTCTTCCGGTACCTGCCCCACGCCCGCCAGCTCGACGTCCCCGGCAGTCTCGGCCTCCAGCGTGGTGCCTACGCCCTCGTCACCCTCCACCGCCCCTCCAACGTCGACGACCCCGCCGCCCTCGCCGCGGTGCTGTCGTCGCTCGACGCGGTCGCGGCGGAGCTGCCGGTCGTCTTCCCCATCCACCCGCGAACGCGCAAGAATCTCGAAGCCTTCGGCCTCACCGCCTCGACCGAACGCCTCCGCTTGCTCGAGCCCCAGGCATACATCCAGACGCTGTCGCTGTCCGATGGCGCCGCGGTCGTGCTGACCGACTCCGGCGGGCTGCAGGAAGAGACGACCGTGCTCGGCGTCCCCTGCGTGACCCTGCGCGAGCAGACCGAGCGCCCGATCACGATCGAGCAGGGCACGAACCGTCTCGCCCCCTGGCCGCTGACGACCGATGGCATCCTGGCGGCAGCGCGCGCGGCGCTCGACCGGGGCCGTGTCGAGGTTGGTGCCTCTTGTCCGGAGGGATGGGACGGCCGGGCTGCGGAGCGGGTCGTCGACGCGCTCGCCGCAGTGCCGATCGGGGAAGGGTGACCTGGGTGCGAGTTGACGTTGCGGCTCCCGCTGTCTCTGGCGACACGGTCGTCTTCCGCTGGACGCAGTCGGAACCGAATCCCTTCCAACACGAAAACTGCTTCTATCTTCGCTATGAGGGGCTCGATCTGACCCGGTTTTCGGCCAGCCTCTTCTACGAGATCTTTCTGGGGCTCCAGCTCAGGGTCTTCAAGTCGTATGGGCGGGCCGTCGAAGTCGTCTTCCCGGAGCCTGTGCCGCATCCAACCGTTGCCTTCTGGCAGGCCTATCATCACGCCGATCTGGTAACGATTGCACCGATTGCCGAGACGGCATCCTACTCCCCGTGGACATCACCCCAACCGACCCCGCAACATCGACGCCCCACGGCAGTCTTCTTCGGCGGCGGGAAGGACAGCATGCTCACCACCTGCCTGCTGTCCGAGCTCCACGGTGCGGATTCCGTGCTGCTCCTCCAGTTCGTGCATCCGTTTCGGCGTGGACCAGCCGAGTTGGATCGCCTCACCCGCCGCCAGGAAGAGCTCATGCTTCGACCCGCGCGGGAAAAGCTGGGCGTCGCTACCCAGCGTGCCTGGACCGATTACCTCGCCCAGTTCCGCGTTAGCCGCACTGGGCAGGGCGTTCGGCCCCACCTCGAGCTCTACTCGCTCGGGTTCTTGCCCGCCCTGCTCGAGTGGGGCGTTTCCGTCTGCTCACCGGGTATCGAGCGGTCGGCGTATCGCGCCGCGCGGAGGGCAGATGGCCGGCTCGTCTACCGCTACGTGCAGTCGCGTCCGGAAGTGCTTGCCGCCCAGAGCACGCATTACCGGCGGGTCCTCGGTGCCGAGCTCACCGTAACCAACCTCAACCTCCTGTTCACGACGTTGATGGACTTTCGTCTGCTGGCAGAGCGATACCCAGGCGCGTTCGAACAGGTCGTCATGTGCGTCGCCCCATCGCCGGAGGAGCGCTGGTGCTACCAGTGCCTGAATTGTGTGGAGTACGCCTTCTTCAGCCTCGGCCTGGGGATCGTCGATCCGCGTTTCGATTACGACCGCTTCTTTGCACAGTCGAAGTACATTGAAAGACTGATCGAGTATGCGGAGTCTGGTGTCGAATTGTCGATGTTCGGTAACGCGCCCTGGCAGCCGTTCTTTTCGGTTGCGGGACACTACCTCTCCTTCTGCCACGCCATCGCCCAGATCGAACCGCGACTGCTCGCCGCCCGGCTAGGCCCCGACGCCCTCGCCAATCTGACGGTCGTCAAAGCACTCTTTGGTAACCGACGCTTCCCCAACCAGGAAATGCTGTCCACGAAGAGTGTGGCCCTGATTGGGACCGACCTTGCGCGAGCGGTTGCCCGGATCGCGGCCGAGCACTTGGAGGTGGTCGAGGATCTGCCGGGGCCGTCCTGGACCGGTGAGGAGGAGGTCATCTTCGACTTCGACGTGAGGATACCGACGCGCACTGCCCGGCTCGAACACATCCGGTCGTGACGCACGAGGGCCGACTTCGACCTCTTCGGTCATTGTGCTGCCTGCCGACCATGCGTTGCACCGCACAGAAGTCGATTTGCTTGGAAAGGGCAACGGGGAATGAGAGTCAACGTCGAGACACCGATCGTTTCCGGCGACACCGTCGTCTTCCGCTGGACGCAGTCGGAGCCGAACCCCTATCAGTACGAGAACTGCTTCTATCTGCGCTACGACGGTCTCGATCTCACCCGGTTCTCGTCGGCGCTCTTCTTCGAGGTCTTCCTCGGTCTCCAGCTCAAGGTCTTCGCCGCCTACGGCAAAGACGTCGAGGTCGTCTTCCCGGAGCCCGTCCCCCAACCCTCCGTCGCCTTCTGGCAAGCGTTCCACAACGCCGAACGTGTCGCGATCTCGCCGATCGCCGACGTCACCTCGTATTCACCCTGGGCGTCTGGCGAGGCACCTCAGCAACGGCCAAGACCATTCGGCGTCCTCTTCGGTGGCGGCAAGGACAGTACCCTCGCCACCTGTCTCTTCTCCGAGCTCTACGGCGCGGATCAGGTTGCCCTCCTCCAGTTCGTCGCCCCCCAGCGACCCGGAGAACTTGTCTCGGAACGCATGGGGCAGCGCCAGGAGGAGCTGA
>JAXDKI010000180.1:0-26427 GCA_034667245.1 Thermomicrobiales bacterium
TCGGGGTAGGAGTCGCCCCCGTCGAGACGGTAGCGATAGCGGGCCCCGGCACCGATTGCTGGAACAGTCCCCGAATGAACGCCTTTCTCGTCGCGCGTCAGCGGGTGATACTCGGCGCCATCGGACGACTGGAGCTCGACCTCGACGAGTTCGGCTTTCGGCGCCCAAACGGCGAAACTGACACCCTCCGTGGTGATCGTCGCTCCCAACGGGCGGGAAAGAGTGGTCCGCGACAACAGAGTGCCTCCTACGGAGCGGTCGGAGCGCCGTCCGCGATATCGGATAGTCGTACCAATAAGGCAACCGGAAACGCCGCGAAGACGTCGGCTACCCTCAGATGCGCATCCTGTGCCAGGACGATCTCGTCGGTGAACGCGTTGCGGTACCGGGCTGTGCCGACGGTGTCGGGAAGCGTAAGTCGGGTATCACCCCAAGCCTCCCCGAGCGGTGTGACGTCTTCGCCCTTGGTCACGCCGAGGGTCAGCCGAGGAACGACGATGATGACCTCTTGCTCGTCAAGACGTCGCGCGAAGGCGACGACGTTGACGCTCCGGGCGCCGGTGACCGCGAGCGGGACGTAGTCACCGTCGAGAAAGAGCGCGGGGTTCTCCTGCCGGTAGGTGAGAGCGCGCTGTGTCACGTAGAGCTTGATCCGACCATCCCCCACTGTCTCCAACAGGTCGGCGGCCAACCGTGGACCAACCCGACGCCGGCGGAGCGCCCGTAAGGCTCGCGTTCTCAGCGCGTAATCGACCGGGCGCCGGTTGTCGGGATCGACCAGGCTGAAGTCCCAGAGATCGGTCCCCTGGTAGATGTCCGGTGCACCCGGTGCCATCAGTTTCAGCAATTGCGGCGAGAGGGCATTGAGGGCGCCCGCGCGCGCGACCTTGCGTCGCAAGGTCGCGAAGTCGTCGAGGAACGGATTGGCACCGGTCGAGTCCAGAACGGCACGGACGAAGGCCGAGAGGGCGTCTTCGTAGGCGACGTTCGGGTTGATCCAGCTCGTCTCCACCTGCGCCTCACGGGCTGCTTTCAACATGTAGGCGATGATACGCTCGACAAACTCCTCACCGGCTGCGTCCTCGCCGAACGGCCAGGCGCCGAGCAACGTCTGGTACAGGAGGTACTCGTCGTTGGCGCTCGGGGCCGGTGCGCCCTCGATCCGGCGCTTGTGCTTACGGTTCAGGCGCCGCCAGCGGTTGAGCGCGGTCCGCCATTCGCGCGGAATCTCCGAGAGGACGGCGATCCGCGCCCGCACGTCTTCGCTCCGCTTGGTGTCGTGGGTCGAGGACGTGAGCAGGGCGTGCGGCCAGCGCTTGCGCCGCTCCAGACACTGCCTGTGAAAACCCTCGACCGAGACACCGAACGAGGTCGGATCGCCGCCGACCTCGTTCATCGCGACGAGTCGGTTGTCGATGTAGAGGGCGGTATCTTCCAACCCCTTTGCCATCACCGGGCCGGTAAGCTGCTGGAACTTCATCCCGAAGCGGCAGCGCTGGTCGCGCTGCTCGTCCGTCAATTGCTCCAGCCCGTGCAACAAGAGGATGTCGCGGACGAAGTCGAAGACGAGCGGATCGGAGGCCGGATTGCGCCGTTTCGCCAGCGCGACCGCACGGTCGATGTAGCGGCGATCTGTCGCGTGGATGACGCCCTCCTCGCAAACGGCATAGGTTCGGTAGACGGGGAAGCAGGCGATGATCTCCCTGACGGCGAAGCGCAGATTGTTGAGCGTAAAGTCGCGCGTGTGTCGGTTCTGCTCTGAGATCCGGTTGAGCGCCTCGGCGAGGACGTTGACCTCGCTCGCCAGGCCGACCCGCATGATGAGGCGCTTCTTCTCGTAGACCAGCTCGTGGAAGTCGATCTCCTCGCCGATGAAGCGGGCGTAGAGGTCGTCGAACGCTTTCTTGCTCGCCGGATCGATCAGGAGGCCGGTCGTCGCGCGCGCAAATTCGTAGCCGACCGTGCCGGCGACCGCCCAGCTCGGCGGTAGCTCCTCCCCCGGTTCGAGGATCTTTTCGACGACGAGGTAGAACCGTTGCTCGTCGCCTTGTCGGTGATGTCGCTCCTCCCAGATCTGCGCGATTGCCGGTTCGAGCGCCGGCCGTTCCAGTCCATTGTCGTCAGGCGACTTCCCCGCGAACGCCTCCCGCGAGCGCGCCGCGAACGTCGCGCGCTGGAGATGGAGATAGTACCCGGCAGGGTCCCAGAGACCATCCGGATGGTCGATGCGCAGGCCGGTAACTTTGCCTTCCCCGACGAACCTCAGCAGCAGCGCGTGCGTCGCGTCGAAGACCGTCGGGAGTTCCTGGCGAATCCCGGCGAGTTCGTTGATCGCGAAGAACCGGCGGTAGTTGATCTCCTCGGCAGCCACCCGCCAGAAGGAGAGTCGGTACGACTGCGCCTCCAACAGCGCATCGAGCGCATCGAAGCTGTGCGGCTCTCCCGGAGTGCCGTTAAAGACACGGACCGCGTCGTCGATGGCCGCTGCGACGTCGGGCGACGAGCGGACGAGCTCGGCGAGTCGACGCTTCGTGACGACCTGCTCGCGGCGTCGCTCGGCCAGCCGTTCGGGGTCCCGTTCGGATTGCGGCGGCAATCGGTCGAACGCGGTGATGATGCTGTGATACTCGAGGAGGTGAGGATCGTCCGCCGCGATCCGCTCTTCCAGCCCGGGGAGCGGCTGGCGCAGGATGAGCGGATAGCTCGGGGGGGCGATCGGCAACTGGAGTTGGTAGTAGCAGACGGTAAAGGCGCCCTCCTCGTGCCGAAGCTGAAGCGCACCCTTCTCGAGGACGGCGCCGTAGTGGTCGCCGAGCACGGGCAAGACGACCTTCCCCGTCGCGGCCGATTGGAGCGGCGCCCAGTCGATGTCGAAGAACTCGGCATGCGGTGACGCCTGGCCGTTCTCCAGAACGTCCTGCCACCAGGCGTTGGCGCCGCCGGCGATCCCCATGTGGTTGGGTACGAAGTCGACCAGCAGTCCCATTCCGTGCTCGCGCAGGGCGGCCACCAGGCGGTCGAAATCTTCCTCCGTCCCGATCTCGGGGTTGAGCGCGTTGTAATCGACCACGTCATAGCCGTGAGTGCTGCCGGGATGCGCCTTGAGAAATGGCGAGGAGTAGAGAGCACCGATGCCCAACTCCGCCAGGTACGGGACGATTCGCGTGGCGTCGCGAAAGGTGAAACCGGCGTGCAGTTGGACGCGGTAGGTCGACAGCGGTGCCGTGGGCGCGGCTGGGAGCCGCCGCACGAGGGCGTCGGCAGCGGCGGCGATCGCTTCCGGGGAGGGCACGGAATCGCTCTCGTCCGCTCCCGTGTCATCGGTCATGGATTCCCTCAAGTGTCTTCGTCATCTGTGAAAACGACAAATACCTGCCAGAGCAAGAGTCAAGAACCATGCCACTTGCAAGGGGATGCAGGCCCTGGACGGGTCCCGACGTTACGTATAATTCATCCTGTCTCTCCCGTGCTGCTACGACGGTCGGAGCTGTCTCGCGGCACCCATCTATCCAAGTCAGGAGCACAGACGTGAGCAAGCCGGGCCGTAACGATCTCTGCCCCTGTGGAAGTGGCAAGAAATACAAGCACTGCTGCCTCGGCAAAGAGCCGCGGCTCCTCGCAACCCCCGACCTCACAGCGGACGAACCTCCCTCGCTATTCCCGCCGCTCGGATCGTTCCGCGACGATTTCGGCGCGGATGACCTCGCCGACGATCTGGGCGCATTGGACCTGACCGGCTTGGAAGGCGAGGAATGGGACGCGTCCGCCGATACACCGATGGACCGGGCCTACGATCTCGCCGAAGAAGGCTGGGAGGTCACGGGCGCGGAGCGAATCGAGTTGGCGAAGCGGGCACTGGCGGAGTCAGCCGACTGTGTCGACGCCTACAACCTGCTGGCGAGCGAAGCCGCGACACCCGATGAGGCGATCGCGCTCCACGAGCAGGCGTTGGCGGCGGCCGACCGCGTGCTCGGTCCCGACTGGTGGAAGCTCAACCCCACGCGCGACTGGACCGAGCCACTCGAGGTCGAATGCGTTCTGGAAGCCAGAACCGGTCTCGCCCGCGCGCTCATGGAACTTGGGCGGACCGATGAGGCGATCGCGCACCTACGCGCTGTACTCACCTTCGATCCCGAGGACTACGGCGCCGTTCGCTACCAACTCCTCGATTCCCTGCTCGAGGCCGGCCGGGACGACGACGCGATGGAGCTCATCAACGCCTATCCAGGAACCGTCTCCTCTCGCTGGCCGTATGCGCGGGCGCTGCTGAAGTATCAACGTGAAGGCGACACACTCTGGGCGCGGCGGGCACTTGTCGACGCGTTCGCCTTCAATGCCGCCGTCGCCCCGAACCTCCTCGACGCGGTCCCTCCCGCGGATGCATCGCCGCTGGCCGATCTACTTGGCCGCGACGGTGACACCATCGACACCGCGCGTCACCTTGGCCCCGTCTGGCAGCGAACACCGGGCGCGATCGACTGGTTGAACGCGATCTTCGCCGCCGGACCGGAGGCCCGGACCGATGCCGTACCGCGCGGCGACGGTCCCGTCCTCTGTCGCACACCGTCCGACGCCGTCGGGTATATCCGCTGCCCGCGGTGCGAGCGCAAGACCAAACCCCGCAAACGCGATATCGTCGTCATGATCGAACCGGATGAGCTCGTCGCGATAAGATCGGCCTGTCACTACTGCGAGAACTGCGACACGTTGAGCATCCTCTCTCGCGACCTCCAGAAAGGCGTGGAAAGCCTGGCGCGGAGCCGGGGCATCGACCTGACCGGCCGTGACTACGTCTCCCTCGGCATCGTCGATCCCGGCGTTGCGGAAGCGCGGCCGACGGGCACGGCGGAACAGGCGTGGCTCAACGAGCACCTCCTGCGCTGGAGCGACGAGATCTCACCATTGCCTGAGCTCGAACAGCTCCTGGGAGCGGATGACCTGGATGAGGAGAACCTGCTCGACGCGCCTGACGACGCGGGCGTGATCGACGTGCCGTTTGCCCTGCGGCCTCGCTGAGGAGTGGCGCGCCTCAGGCGAGTTGTGGCAACTCCACCGCGTCGCTCCTCAGGACGGAGTTCTCGGCCCGTGTCGCGGCCCATCCCAGCGAATTGAAGGCCACGTGATCCGACGTAGTGAGCCAGGCCAGGAACTCGGCGGCCGGCATCGGGCCGGCGAAGTAGTATCCCTGGCCCTGATCGCACCCCAGTGCGGTGAGCGTCGCCAGGTGAACCGGGTTCTCGATGCCTTCGGCGGTCACTGTCAACCCCAGCGTGCTCGCGAGGCCGACGATCGTCCGCACGATCGCCATGTCTTCCGGGTCGACGCCGAGATCCTTGACGAAGGTGCGGTCGATTTTTAGCGTATCGATCGGACGGTGTTTCAACGCCGAAAAACCGGAGTTGCCGGTGCCGAAGTCGTCGATCGCGAGTCTGATCCCAAGCTCCGTCAAGGCCCGGAGCATCGCGACGGTCGCGTCCGATTCGTCGAGCACGACCCGCTCCGTGATCTCCAGCTTGACGTGTGACGGCTGAACGTCAGTCCTGTGCAGCACGCGCCGGATCTGGTCGACCAGGTCTGCTTGCTCGAACTGACGAGGAGACAGGTTGACGCACATGGTCAGACCGCGCGCGACTGGAACATCCTGCTGCCACTCCCGGAGTTGCCGACATGCCGTCTCCAGGACCCAGAGTCCCAGAGGGACGATCAGTCCCGTCTCCTCAGCCAGGGGGATGAATTCGTCCGGCGGCAGGAGACCACGCCATGGATGCTGCCAGCGGACGAGAGCCTCGACCTCGTTAGGCTGACCGGTCTTGAGGGAGACGACGGGTTGATAATGGACGAGCAGCTCGCCGGTGAAGATGGCGCGTCGGAGTTCTCCTTCCAGCTCGAGTCGCGACATCGCCTCGGATGCCATGTCGGGCGTGAAGAGGAGATATCCGCCTCGTCGTGAGAGTTTGGAACGGTAGAGGGCGACATCGGCGTCGTGAAGCAGGCTGGACGGGGTCGCGTCGGCGCCGTCGCTGATCGTGATCCCGACGCTCGTGCCGGTCGTGACCTGACGGCTCCCGATGATGAACGGCGTCGACAACGCCTTGATGACCCGGTTGGCGACGTCGGTCGCCTGCGACACATCGGAGACGCGTTCGAGGCAGATCGTGAATTCGTCACCTCCGAAGCGGGCAACGGTATCCTCGGCCCGAACGCAGCCGGCGAGTCTCTCGGCGACGGCGAGCAACAAGTGGTCACCGGCCTCGTGTCCCAGGCTGTCGTTGATCAGTTTGAAGCGATCGAGATCCAGAAAGAGAACTGCGACGGCCTCGCCGGTCCTCCGCGCGCCGTGGAGAGCGTGCTCCAACCGATCCAGGAAGAGGGAGCGGTTCGGCAGGCCCGTCAGGGAGTCGTGAAACGCGTTGTGCTCCAGCGTCGCCTCTGCCTGCTTGCGGTCGGTGATGTCGAGTCGGAAACCTTGCCAATAAGGCGGCTGCAGCCCCTCTGCGGGGAAGAGGACTGCCTCGTCCCGAACCCAGACGACGTGGCCGTCCTTCTTCAAGAGTCTGTACTCCATGCGGAAGGGATCGCCGGTTGCGTCTGTCCGCTTGATCTCATTCACGACACGAGTTCTGTCCTCGGGGTGGAGCAGGCGATACCAAAGGTACGGATCCTCGAGCCACTCCTCGACCGTGTAGCCGACCAGCGTTTCGATGCCCGGTGAGACGTAGCGGGCTGAATAGGAATCGGCGGCGTCGTTGACGTAGATCACCGCCGGCAGTTGCTCCACCAGGCTGCGATACCGCGATTCGGCTTCCTGCAGATCTGCTTTCGCCTCCTCGCGTCTGACCAACGCTCCGTCGAGTTCGACGGCGAGCCGGCTTACCCGGAGCAGCGTCAGCAAAAAGAGCACGGCAGACCCGATGATGATGACCGGTAGGTCGAGAGCCGCTCCGCGAAGAGCCTGGACGGCCAGTGTCGCGGGCGCCAGGAGTGCAAACGCAGCGAGTGCAGTCAGCCGCCTCTTCGTCAGCCTGACCTGAGAATCGGGATCCGGCACGGCGACGGCTTGTACCGATGGGTGCAGTGTGGCCGCGGCGAGGAGGACGTGCGTCGCGAGCCAGAGTCCTTTCAGGGGATCAGTGTCGCCACCATAGGCGGTGAACATGGCGAAGAGGATGTCGCCAACGAGAGTCGAGACAAGGCTGACCGCGAGCAATGCGGACGATCGAGAACGTGCCCCCGGCGAAAACACCAGCCTTGCAACGAGGGCCAGGAGGAGGATATCCATCAGCGGATAGCTGACCGATATTGCCCGTTCGGTGAGCGAAACATTGGCGGCGCGAGTGTACGGGCCGATCAGAATAATCCAGCAGGGAACGCCGAATCCGAGGGTAACGATCGTCGCGTCGATCGATCCGCTCTGATTCGTCCCCGCGCTTCGAGCACGCACCAGCCTGAGCGTACCGCCGACCAGCACGAGGTAACCGACCAGGTAGAGGATATGGGCAACGAAGGGCACCGATGTTTCGCTGTGGTAGAAAATTTCGTTGATGGCCCAGCCAACGTCTCCGGCGACGATCAGGAACTCACCGGCGACCACGAGCCACCACGCTCCGGCCGGCACCGGGCGGTGCCGGCCGATGCCACAGGCCAAAACGGTGACTGCGGCGAGGCCGACGGCAACGTAAGCAGCGTCACGCGGGGTGTCGGACGGCAGCGCGTAATAGCCGGCGATCGAAACCAGCCCGGCGAACAACATCCAGAGCCACAACGGCCGGCGAATCCCGGTCGAAGTGATGGCAGCCGACATCCCGTCCCGATCACAGTCTCGCCGGGGCCGCCCATGCGCCTCCCGCGAGACGAGCGTTTTTCCGGTCCTCAGGACACCATAGGGATCCAACAAGGGCCAGACATCGACCGGTCCGTAAGTCCTGATCCGCGAAGGAGACGCTCGCTCGGGGGATGGGACCTTCGTCGCCACGGTGTGTTGGAGACCAACTGTTACCAGGATCGGCGGCGGGCCATCGGCTGATGCTCGACACCGCGCACCAAGAAACGGTCGCCGTAGGGGACGAATCCGAGGCGACGGTAAAAGTCCAGGGCGTGGATCTGGGCGCTGAGGGTAATCAGCCGCATGCCGCGTTCGTCGGCGGCGGCGAGGAGAGCGCGCATCAGCGCGGTTCCCACGCCTCGACCGCGGAAGTCGGGCAGGATGGCGACCCAGGCGATGTGCGCTTCCGCCCGAGTCGCAGTGGGGGGACTCAACCGGCCGGTGCCAATGGCACCGGCAGGCACGACCACCAATGCCTGGAGACTCTGGCGATCCTCGCCGTCGATGACGTCACCTTCGACGATCGCCTGCTCGTCCCGAAAGACGCGGCGGCGCAGCTCGACGACCGCGGTGAACTCTTCCGGCGTTTGGGCGAACCGGACGGTGAAGCCGGCCAGGGTATCGACGGTTGCAGGCTGTACTGCCTCGACGAAGAGACTCATGGCCTCACCGGTGATCAGTCGGGGCCCGTCCTCCCCGCCGCATGACGGCGCCCAACTGTTGCTGACGCTCCTGCAACCATCCCCGCGCTGCGTCGAGTTGGCTGGCGGCTTCGGCATGGCTCGCCTTGACCCGATTCGGGGCGGTGCCGCCGGGAACGTCGCGGGCCGAGACGCTCTCCCAGGCGGTCAGCGGCGGACGCTGCGCCGCGAAGACCGGGTGGATCCCCGCCCACTCTTCGTCCGTCAGTTCCGCAAAGGTGATGCCGTCCTCGATGCAGCGGCGGACCAATCGTCCCACGACCTCGTGCGCCTCGCGGAAGGGGACGCCCTTGCGCGCCAGCAGATCGGCGGCGTCGGTGGCGAGCGAGAAGTCGGCGATAGCTGCCTCCGCCATCCGCTCCCGGTTGAACCGCATCGTCTGGACCACCGGCGGCATCACCCGGAGGACGCCGAGGACGGTGTCGACGGTGTCGAAGAGCGCCTCCTTGTCCTCTTGGAGGTCGCTGTTATAGGTCAGCGGCAGCCCTTTGACGACCGTCAGCGTCCCGATCAGGTGACCGAAGACGCGACCCGTTTTGCCGCGGGCGAGTTCGGCGACGTCCGGGTTCTTCTTCTGCGGCATGATCGAGCTGCCGGTGGTGAAGGCGTCGGAGAGCTCGACGAACCGGTACTCGCCCGACGACCAGTAAACCAGCTCCTCAGCCAGCCGGGAGATGTGGAGCGCGATCATAGCGCAGGCCTGGAGGGTGTCCAGGACGTAGTCGCGATCGGACACGGCGTCGAGACTGTTGGCGGTGATCCCGGCGAAACCGAGATCGGCGGCGACCGACTCGCGATCGATCGGAAAGGTCGAGCCGGCCAGGGCAGCAGCGCCGAGCGGTAGCCGATCGAGTCGCCGGTAGGCGTCGCGCAGGCGGTCGAGGTCGCGGTCGAACATCGCGACGTACGCAAGCAAGTGATGGGCGACGAGGACCGGTTGCGCTCGCTGCGTGTGCGTGTAGCCGGGCATCACGGCGTCCATGTGTGCCGCGGCGACGCTGAGGAGCGCCTCGCTTAGCTGGACGACGCCGGCCGTCAACTCGAGGATCGCGCCTTTTGTCCAGAGGCGGGTATCGGTGGCGACCTGATCGTTGCGGCTCCGCGCCGTGTGCAGCTTGCCCTGAACCAAGCCGATCAACTCGCGCAGGCGGCGCTCGACGGCGGTGTGGATGTCCTCGTCGGCTAGACCGAACCTGAACGTCCCCGCCTCCACTTCGTCCCAGACCCGCCAGAGTCCATCTTCGATCTGGGCCGCGTCGTCCGGTCCAACGATCCCCTGCCGACCGAGCATCCTAACGTGGGCGACCGAGCCCCGGATGTCCTCTCGCACAAGACGGTTATCGAACATGATCGACGAGGTGAATGCTTCGGAGCGCGCGTCCGGAGCGGTCGCGAAGCGCCCGCCCCAGGCCTTGGCAGCGCCCGTCCTCGATTGCTCACTCATTCCGGTCATGACTCCCTGTGGCTCGCGCTAATCGGCCGCCAGGGCCACCGGCTGCCCGATCTGAACGATCTCATCGAGCGGACGGCCGCTGGCATCGACGCGACGCGCGTTCTGCAACCGGGGATCGCTTTCGGCGACGTGACCATCGGCGACGAGGACACGCAACAGCGCCGCGATCGCGACTTCGAGGATACCGTCGTCGGGCTGCCGCGTCGTCGCCCGCTGCAAGCGGAGTCCGGGCGTGAGGAGGAGGCGCGTCAGCGATCGACTCGCGTGGCGGCCGCCGAACTTCAGGAACTCGTACGCGACACCGGCGATGAGCGGCACCAGAACGATCCGCGACGCGATCCGGATCGGGAGCTCCGGTCGCCCAAGCAGGGCGAAGACGACGACCGAGAGGAGCATCACCACCAGCAGGAATCCGGTGCCGCAGCGCGGATGCTCGAGCGGGTGCCGCCGCACCTGCTCGACGGTCAGATCGTCGCCCGCTTCCCAGGCGTGAATCGCCTTGTGCTCCGCCCCGTGGTAGGCGAAGACGCGCCGGATCTCCGGCATCCGCCCGATCGCGAGGACGTAGCCGAGGAGGATCGCCAATCTGATCGCGCCCTCGACGATGTTGCTGAGGAGGTCCGATTCAATGAAGCGATCGAGGAACGCCGTCGCGACGAGTGGCAGCACGAAGAAGAGTCCGATCGCAAAGAGGACCGCCGTCGCCACGGTGAGCCACAGCGACTTGCCCCGCATCGGGTCGTGGCGATCGCCGCTCTCCTCATTCTGGTCCGTCTGACCCGGCGTGGCGAACGCCGCTGAGAACATTAGCGCACGCACGCCGAGCGCGAGGGTGTCGCCCAGGAGAATCGCGCCGCGGACGAACGGCCACGGCCGAACCCGCCGGGCGAGGCGGGAGCTCCTGAGCGGCTCCGACCAGACGACGATCTCGCCCGACGGGGCGCGAACGGCGACCGCCATCTCGCGCTTGCCGCGCATCATGACCCCTTCGATGACGGCTTGTCCGCCGTAGGCAACTTGCTGGCTCGAATGATTGCTCATGCACTCCGTACCGTTCACCCGGCGCGGACCGGGCACGAAGATTCAACCCTGGGCCTGTGTTGGCGAGGGGAGTGTACTACTGAGACGGGGCAACGCTCAGCCGACCAACCGGCCAACTGGTCCTGACTCGCCCGTTATCTGTCCCCAAACCTACGCAAATGCTTGCCCCTTCGCGCATATCGTAGTACGGTTGCGACGTGCAATTGCGGAAACTTCGTGGTGTGCGCCGCGGTTTCCGTGGGGAAAGGGCAGGGACGTGACGACCGACCGACTCACACGGCGCCTCTTACTCCATCGTGGACTCGCCGCCGGCGCCGTACTTGGTGGTCTCGGTCTGTCGCTCGGCTTCATCGACGACGCCGAGGCCAGGAAAGCGTCCAAAGCCAGCACAAAGTCCAAGTCGAAGGCGAAGGCTCAGAGCGAACTCGACGAGTCGGACAATGGTGACCCTGCGACCGGCCCCGACGACAGTGGTGCCCCGCACTCCGGTTCCAAGGGTGAGGACAAGAACAGGGACACGAAGGGAACGTCCAAATCCACGCCCAAGGTGAAGGGAAACTCCAATAGTCAGAGCAACACGACCGGTCCCAACAGCGGTAACGGCGGTTCCAACACCGGCGTGAACGGCACCGGCACCAGCGTGAGCAACCCCACGACCGGTACTTCCAAAACCGGCGAGTCGAAGAAAGGGAGCCGTCGACCGGGCAACTAGGTCGGCGACACCGTCACCGGCGCCGGAGGGAGTAAACGATAGGTTCCTTCCCGCGCGTCGCGCACCTCGTCAACTGAAGACATGGTTCGGGCCCGCTGTTCACACGGTGGGCCCGTTTTTGTAGACTCGCTCGTTCGTCTTATCACGTAGCACTTGAAGCTCTTGACGGGGTGAGCGATGGTGACGTTGGTGACGGGCGGCAACGGGTGGGTGCCCTGTCACATCGTCCGCCGCCTGGCGCGTCGCGGCGAGACGGTCGTCTCCTACGATCTGATGGAGCCCGACGACCTGCTGCGCACGTTTCTCGGATCGGACATTGAACAGGTCGTCTTCGAGCCGGGTGACATTGCCGACGAGGACCGGTTGCGCGAGGTGGCGGTACGGCACGGTGTGACCCGGATCATTCATGCCGCCGCGATCACGCCGCGCGTCGATCGCGAGCGGCGGGAGCCCAAGCGGATCGTCGACGTCAACCTCCTCGGCACCGTCAACGTCCTCGAGGTCGCGCGACAGCTTCCCAGCTTCGAGAGGTTGATCTACGTCTCCTCCTGCGCTGTCTGGGGCAACGTGCCCGGCGCGACTGTCCTGACCGAAGACACCCCTTCCCACGCGACGTCGCTCTACGGCATCAGCAAGCACACCAGCGAGCGCATCTGCCGGCGCTACGCCGCTCTCCAGGGTCTCGACGTCGTCTCGCTACGCCCCGCCAACGTCTACGGACCGATGGAGCGTGTCACACCCGGGTACGTCGGCGCGACCGAGCTCCGAGAGATGCTCCGACTCCACGTCGCGGGCTCTCCCATCCTCGTCAACTCGCTGGAAGGCCCATACCTGGACTGGACCTACGTCGAGGACATCGCCGAGGGGATCGAGCATGCCTGGGCGACGCCGAATCTCCCCCACGACGTCTACTCCCTCACCTGCGGGCACCTCTCCTCGATCGGAGACGTTCTCGCCGCCTTCAAACGCCACCTCCCCGACCTCGAATACCGGGTCGTCCCCCGCGAGGAGGCCAACTTCGTCGTCTCCGGAGACCCACCCGGCCCTGTCCCCAGCAACGCCCGCTTCGCCCAAGACTTCGGCTGGGTCCCCTCGACGCCCTTCGACGACGGGATGCGGCAGTACCTGGCATGGATCACGGCGAACGGGCCGCAGTAGTCTCTATCCTGCCGAGAATCCCGGAAAGGGGGGAACATGTCTGCTGCCGGCCCTGATCCAATCTTCCTCGCCAACCTGACGCCGAAGGAGATTCGCGAGGGCGAGTTCGACACCGCCGTGCTGCCCGTTGGTGCTACCGAATATCACGGCGATCACCTCCCCTACTGCACCGATACCTTGATGGCCGAGGAGTTGGCCGTCCGCTTCGCACGGGAGCTTGGAACGGCTCTCGTACTGCCGCCGATCGCCTATGGGATGTCACTCCACCTGATGGCCTGGCCGTGGACGATGTCGCTACGCCCGCAAACGCTGACAGACGTCGTCGTCGACGTCGGAGAATCACTGCTGGCGCACGGCGTCACGCGCCTGCTCGTCGTCTCCGCCCATGACGGCAACCCCGCCCCGATTGAGCACGCCGCCCGCGAGCTGAGCGACCGTCACGGCATGACCGTCGCCCTCTTCGCTGGCTGGCAGAGTCTCTCGCGCCAGCTCCTCGCCGGGACCTTCGACATCGACCTCGACCACGGTGGCCAATCCGAGATGTCGATTGTGCTCCACCTTCGCCCGGACCTCGCCCACCCCGACCGCGCTGTCGATCTCCCGAACCAGCGGATGGACCACGTCGTCCGCGTCTTCGGTCCCTTCGACCGCGTCGTTCCCCACGGCTACAGCGGCCAACCCTCCCGCGGCACCGCCGAAGAGGGTGCTGCTATCCTCGATGCAATCGCCGCGCATGTGGGACCGTTCCTGCGGGATCTGGCGGCGAACGGCTGGCGCAACGGGAGTTGGATGAGTGGGATCGGGGGTTGAGCGAGTTGGATGAATAGTGCTTGGAACAGAGGAGAATAACGACATGACAGTGCAACTGCCTGCCGACCTAGAAGCAAGCATCCAGCGGAAGGTTGCAAGTGGTCGCTTCGGCGACGAGGTCGAGGTGATCCGCGAAGCGCTCGGGGCCCTAGATGCGCGTGAGCACGAACGGTTTTTCCGGTTGCGGTCGTTGGTGCGGGACGGGTTTGAGAGTGGCGAAGGGGTCGAGTTGACTCCCGAACTGATGGACGAGATCGAGCGCGAGGCCGAAGAAGCCTTCCGTCGAGGAGAGCAGCCGGACCCCGATGTCGCCCACTGTACGGGGTGGGTCCAGACTGCGCCTCACGCTCAAACCGCAGGCACGCAATGACGTGCGCGACGCGCTGCCCTCCACACGCCAACGATGGGGAGAAGAGCAGCGCAGTCGATACCGAGCCCGTCTTTACGAAGGAATGCGTACACTCCTCGACTATCCCGAGCTTGGAAAACCCCGGGACGACCTCTTCCCTGGCTGCCGCAATCTGCTGGTTGAGCGCCACATCATCTTCTACCGTGTCACCGACGATGAGATCGTCGTCTCCCGATTGCTCCATGTCCGGCAGGACGCCACCGGAAACGTGGAGCCATGAGGTCAGCCGGACTAATCCCCGGCCTGGGTGACCCCACTGGTAATCTCCCGCAACGTCTGCACGTCCCGCGTCGCGCCCTGAACGATGTAGTTGCCGTCGCTGTTGCAGACGAGGAAGCGGATACCGAGGTCGTACCACTGGCGGAAGCTCGCCGCCTCCCGGCTCACCATCCCGACGGGTATGTTGTGCTTCGAGCAGGCGGCGACGATCTCCTTGACCGTGTCGATGAAGGTCGGATGGTCGAACTGACCATGCACGCCGAGGTCGATCGACAGATCCTGTGGACCGATGCAAACGACGTCGAGACCCGGTACCGAGGCGATACCGTTGAGATTCGCGACCGCCTCCCGCGATTCGACCTGGACGATAACCATCGTCTCGGCGTTCGCCTCCTCGACCGCCTCGCCCACACCCCGCGCCTCGTAGGCGTACCGGGCACGACCCCCCGCGCCCCGGCGACCGAGCGGAAGGTACTTCGCGTAGCTGACGGCGCGCTCGACTTCCTCGCGTGTCTCGACGCGCGGGATGATGACCCCTTGAGCACCGAGGTCGAGCGCCCGCGCGACGAGCGGATACTGCAGATCCGTCACCCGGACGAGCGGTGTGATGCCGACGGCGAGCGAGTATTGGACGAGCGTTAGCAGCGTGTCCCACTCGAGCATGCTGTGCTCGGTGTCGAACCAGAGGAAGTCGTGCCCGGACAGGGCAAGCATCTTGACCGGTCCGACGGTTCGTGCCTCTTCCATGATCGGTCCGCTGACTGCCTTCCCCTCGCGCAAGCTTGCTTTCAGACGGTTCTTAGGCATCACCCTCTCCCCTCGATCGACGAACGACACCGGCCGGCATTGTGCCAGAACTGGGACGGTTCGCTTGTTGACCAGTTCGATGGTTGCCCACGCCAACAACATGGTGGGGCGACGCCACAGAGTGCTGTGACGCGTCGACGATGGTCTGCTTCCAACCGGAGGGGATCAGACAGAAGGGCACGCTGGGTGGGACGGACCACGAGCAGTCAACCTGGGGCCGATGTTACCGTTCTGTCCGTAACCTACTGCTTCGACCTGTGGTAGATGACCCAGCCCGTTCGCGCAGGCACACGACAGTTGGGCGCGGGGATAGGATATTCGCGAGATGGGTTGGCCTCGAGATCGGGATAACCAGACACGGTTCTGGTCGAGTCGACGGAACGTGCCGTGAGCATCCGCACGGCGATCGGACATCGCCACGTCGTGTCCGATCGCTGAACAGTCCAGGTCGTGCCCTTGGGGCAGCGATCCTGCCGTAGGTTCGCTGCCCCTGCATGCCAAACGGGATCCGGCTACCAGATCGTAATCCGCTCATCGGGCGGCAGCCACATCCGGTCCCCTGGCCGGATGTCAAAGACCCCGAAAAAGGCGTCGGTGTTGCGCAGCGGCTGGGTCCCCCGCACCCGCGCCGGCGAGTGAGGGTCGGCCTTGACCTGCGTCGTTAGCGACTCCTCGCGGACCTGCTCCCGCCAGACGGTGGCCGCCGCGATGAAGAAGCGCTGCTCCTGGGTGAAGCCGTCGAGCTTGCCCGGCCGCCCGGTGCGTGCCAGGTAGTTCTCCATCGCTTCGTAGGAGACGCGGAGCCCGCCGACGTCGGCTACGTTTTCGGTGACGGTGATCTGGCCGTCGACGAAGAGGTCGGGGAGCACCTCGATCGCCCCGTACTGAGCAACGACCCGGTCGTTGAGCCCCTGGAAGCGGGCGTTGTCCGCCTCCGTCCACCAGTTGGCCAGGTTGCCGTCGGCGTCGAACTGCGCGCCCTGGAGGTCGAAGCCGTGGGTGATCTCGTGGCCGATCACGAAGCCGATCGCCCCGAAGTTGCTGGCCGGGTCGGCCTGGTAGTCGAAGAAGGGCGGCTGCAGGATCGCCGCCGGGAAGGTGATGTCGTTGGCGAGCGGGTCGTAGAAGGCGTTGACGACCTGCGGCGGGACCGACCATTCGGTCTTGTCGACCGGCTTGCCGGCCCTGGCGAGCTGGCGCCGGGTGTCGGCGTTGACGGCGCTCAAGAAGGAGTCGACGTAGGAGGCGCCGATCTCCACCTCGCTGTAGTCCCGCCATGTGTCGGGGTAGCCGACCTTGACGCCGATCTTCGAGAGCTTCTCCAGCGCCTTTTCCTTCGTGGCCGGCGACATCCAGGCGTTGCGCTCCAGCCGGTCGCCGAACGCCTCCAGCAGCGCGTCGACCAGTGCCTCGATCTGCGCCTTCGCCTCGGGCGGGAAGTGCTGGGCGACGTAGAGACGACCGATCGCCTCGCCGAGCATGCCGCTGACCTGGTCGAGCGTCCGCTCCGCCACCGGCCGCTGCTCCTCCGCCCCGCCGAGGACCCCGCCCCGGAAGGCGAAGGCCGTCTCGCCCACGTCCTCGCCGAGGAAGTCGGCGAAGCTCCACATCACCTCGAGCTTGACGTAGTCCTTCAGCGCCGAGAGGGGCGCCCCCCGCACGATTCCCTCGAGGGCGTCCAGGTAGCGCAGCTCGGTCACGGTCAACCGCTCGACTCCGGTCAGCCCCAACTCCGCCACGTAGGCGTCCCAATCCATCAGCGGGTAGTGCTGGGCGAGCTCGGCGAGGGTCAGCGGGTTGTTGTACAGCGAAAAGTCCTGCTGCTCCTCCCGCGTCAGCGTCACCGCGGCGAAGGCGCGCTCCAGGTCGTAGACCGCCTGGGCGGCCGTCCGCGCCGCGGCGGCGTCGTAGCCAACATAGCCGAGCAGCTCGGCGCAGACGGTGACGTAGGCCTCCCGGACCTCGAGGTTGGCCGCGTCGTCCTCCAGGTAGTAGTCGCGGTTGGGCAGGCCGAGGAACGGGCCGCTCAGGTAGGCCGCGTAGACCGAGCTGTCGGTGAGGTCCGGGATGACGAAGGTGTAGAAGAGCCCGGTGAGCCAGGAGAACTCAGCGGTTTGCTGAAACCGGTGGAGCCCGTCCAGGTCGGCGATCCCGTCGATTCGGTCCAGGAGCGGCCGGATCGGGTCGACGCCCTGGGCGTTGCGGGTCGCGAGGTCCATCCCCTGCGCGTAGAGCCCGACCGCCTTCCACTCGTCGCTGCCCTCCTGGAGGTCGCCGCCGTCGGCGAGGTCGGCCATGAGGGTCAGGAGCTGCTCCCGGGTCAGGTCGTCGAGCTCGTTGAAGACGCCGTAGGCACCCTCGTCCTGGGGGATCGTCGTCCGGTCGAGCCAGCCGCCGTTGGCGAAGCGGTCGAAGTTGGCGTCCGGGTCGACGGAGAGGTCCATGTCGGCGAGGTTGATACCGTGGTGGACCGCAGTAGTGGACTGCTGCGCCGCGATCGGGGCTACCACCACCAGTGCGAGCCAAGCCGCGATGAGTACAAGCAGAGCCTGCCATCGTCGGTGCCGCATGACTGTCCTCCTCCCCGGGGATGCCGGGAACGTCTTGCCGACCGCTCAACGGAGCCGGCATCGTCGCTTCACCCGGATTGCCGTCAGGGGACAACTGGCGAGTTGCCCGCAAAGCCCGTGCGGCCCCGCCGTAGCGGTGGCGATCGGTGACCACATCTCACCGCCACGTCGTTGCAAGTGTGCTGTCCCCTGCACAGCGTACCGGCGCGCAGTGACAGCCGCGTCCTCCAAATGGAGGACAAGACAGTGCCGTTGCGTAGCCTGCGCTCCTGCAGTGACAATGCTTATTCTTGACGTAATGCGTGTTCTCGACGAGTGATCAGGGAATCACGCATCCGATCTCCCGCGCAGCGAAAGCGGCGACACCGAAGGCGAGGGCGTTAGTGGGAGCGCGTGACTGGGTCCCGCTGGTGTTGCGCCGAACCGACATCCTCTAGTGCTTTCGCCACACAATCGCTTCGGTGTCGGGCGGCTGCTCGGCGAACAGTCCCGATGGCGAGGCGCCCACAAGGAATGCGCGGAGCTCAGTCTCGAACTCCTCCCGCCGCTCTCCAAATAAGTGCGGCGCCGAGACCGCGCGGGAGAAGACCCAGGCCACTACGTCGTCTGCAGTGCGGGTAATCGCCTCACCGGCCGGCACCCGCACGCGCTCGGGCTCGCCGAAACCGGCCTCTCTCAGCACGACCGCCTCATCGTCCGGTGTCCCGTACAGGAGTACGCCCTGTCCTGCTCGCTGAACCGGGCCCAGGTAGCACCGCGCCAACACCTGAATCGCGTCGTACGGAGGACTCGGGTAAGGAGACCCATTGCCCATTGGCTTCGGTTCCTCCTTGATGTCGGCCACCTGCACAAACGCCCCACCCGGCTCCAGCATGTCGAAGATGACCGCCGCGACGCGCGGGCGGTCCATCCAGTGAAAGGATTGACCAAACGTCGCCACCCGAAAGCTCCCGAGACCGAACGGCAACTCCTCTGCCCGTGCCTGGATCCACCGCACGTTGCCGACACCGGCGGCGTTCGCCCGCCGCTCGGCCTCGGCCAGCATGCCCACGTCGGGATCGACGCCGACCACCTCCTCGAAGAGATGGGCCAGCAACAGTGCCAGCACGCCCGGCCCACAGCCGACGTCGATCAACCGTCCCCGTCCGTCGAGAGACAAGACGGTCGCGAGCCGCTCGGCCAGCCCCGCCGCGTAAGGAAGACGGCCGGACACGTAGTAAGGCGCGCTGCCAAGGTAGAGCGTCTGGTCCCATTGCCAACCGTTGGGCATCGCAACCTCCCTTGTCCGCAGGCACCCTTCGTAGACCGGAAGCGTATCTGGGTCCCGGATGTCCCGACGAGGATCGCCCGACGATTTACGGCGGGTGTCCCGCTTGCTATGCTCCGCCACTGGTTCGCGCGTGGAGACACAACAAAGGAGACCCAGGTGCCGGAGACCTCACCGATCAGTCAGACGACGCTCGATCTGCTCGCACAGGCGAGCACCGCGACGATTACGACGCAACTCTTCAAGCGCGGTCTGCGCAACCAATTCCTCAACGGTGTCCTCCCGATGAACCCGGCGCAGGCGCGTTTTGTCGGAGAAGCCGTCACGCTGCGAAGCATCCCGGCGCGTGAGGACCTCGATCGCGAGGAGGTCTTCCGCGATCCCGATCACCCGCAGCGCAAGGCGATCGAGACGGTCGGTCCCGGTCAGGTCCTGGTACTCGACTGCCGTGGGGATCTGCGGGCGGCCAACGGTGGCGCGATCCTGGTCACGCGAGCTCGGATGCGGGGCGCGGCCGCGATCGTCAGCGACGGCGCGTTCCGCGATTCGCCGGAGATCGAGCGGATGCCCTTCCCCGTCTTCGCGGCCGGACGCTCGGCGACGCTGAGCCTGTCCGTCCACCACGCGGTCGACATCAACGTCCCGGTCGGCTGTGCCGGCGTTGCCGTCTATCCCGGCGACATCCTCGTCGGCGACGAAGAAGGCGTGGTCGTCGTTCCTCGTCACCTCGCCGCCGAGATCGCCCAACCGGCTGCGGACCAGGAGGATCTAGAGCGATTCATCCAGGAAAAGGTCGCCGGCGGTGCTGCTCTTCGCGGAACGTACCCCCCGAACGAGCAGACACTGGAAGAGTATCGGGCGTGGCGAGGAAACCGGTAGGGGAGCACGGCGGTGCGCCCGTCTGCAGGACCCGGACGCCGACTTCTCGAACAGGGCGCACCGCCGTCCGCCCCTACGACGTCTCGCCGACCGTGACTCCAGCCAATTCCTCAAAGAGTGTAATCAGCGAGGAATGGTCGAGATCGCCCTTGCCGCCGACCGCGAGGGCGTCGAACAGCTGACCGACGAGCCCGGTGACGGGCATCGGCACGCCCTGTTCTCTGCCCGTGGCGAGGGCGATCCCGAGGTCTTTGCGGTGGAGATTGACCCGGAAACCGGGCTGGAAGTTGTGGGCAATCATGCTTGCCCCCTTCAACTCCATCACCCGGCTGGCGGCGAGACCGCCGCTCAAGACCTGGACGATCTTGGCGGGATCGACCCCCGCCTTCGCGCCGAGGACGAGAGCTTCGCTCACTGCCGCGTAGTTCAGGGCGACGACTACCTGGTTGCAGGCTTTGACCGTCTGCCCGGCACCGGGGCCGCCGACGTGGACGATCGTCTTGCCCATCGCCTCGAAGAGCGGTTTCGCCCGCTCGAAGTCGGCCGCGTCGCCGCCGACCATAATGCTCAGGGTGCCGGCAATCGCCCCCTTGTCACCGCCGCTGACCGGCGCATCGAGCGCGCGGGCGTCCTTCGCCGCGAGCGCCTCCCCGACCTCGACCGCGGTCGCGGGCGCGATCGTGCTCATGTCGATCAGCAGGTGCCCCTCGCCAACCGCGGGCAGCAGTCCGTTCTCGCCGAAGACGACGTTGCGCACGTCCGGCGAATCCGGAAGCATCGTGATGATCGTCTTCGCTTGCTCGGCGACCTCCCGCGGCGAATCGGCCGCCGTGAATGCCTCCGACTCCGCGACCAGTGCGTCAACGTCGTCCCGGCTCCGGTTGTGGACGACGAGCGCATACCCCGCCTTCGCGAGGTTCCGCGCCATCGGCTTCCCCATGATCCCAAGCCCGATAAACCCGATCCGCTCCACGTCGCTACGCTCCTCTCAGTCCTCAGTCCTCAGTCCTCAGTCCTGCGGCCAATAGCCCCAATCGCGCAGCCAGCCGAAGGACTCCTCCGAACGGCCACTGGGGCGGTACTCGAGGGCGATCCAGCCGTCGTAGCCGGTCTCGTCGATGGCCTGGAAGACGAAGGGGTAGTTGATCTCGCCGGTGCCGGGTTGGTTTCGGTTCGGACTGTCGGCGATCTGGATGTGGCCGATCCTATCCATCCGCTGCTTCAGCGTCGCCGTCAGGTTCCCTTCGGTCCGCTGCGCGTGGTAGACATCGAACTCCAGCCGCAGGTTCGGATGCCCGACCTCGTCTAGGAGCGCGAACCCGCGACTCGGTGTGTTGAGGAACATCCCGGGGATGTCGTAGGTGTTGATCGGCTCGACGAGCTGCCGGATGCCCGCGCTTTGCGCCTGCTCCGCCGCGTAGGCGAGGTTGTCGCGAAGCGCCTGCCACTGATCGTCGATCGGCACGTCGGAGAGGGTCAGACCGCTCAGACAGTTGATGCGCGGCACGTCGAGCGTCGCCGCGATCTCCAGCGCGCGGGCGACGCCATCCCGAAACTCGGCGGCGCGGCGGGGATCGTTGGCGATGCCTCGCTCGCCCTTCGCCCAGTCGCCCGGCGGCAGGTTGAAGTTGATTAGCTCGATCCCGTTCCGCGTCAGTGCGTCGCGGATCGCGGCGACGTCCTCTCCGTAGGGAAAGAGGAATTCGACGGCCTTGAACCCGATCGCGGCGGCGCGGTCGAAGCGCTCGACGACCGGGTACTCGGTGAAGAGCATCGAAAGGTTGGCGGCAAACCGCGGCATGGCACCTCCGAGGTCAGGTGATCGGCGATTGGGGCGGCGGAAACGATCCTCACCGCGTCACGGCCCGCATCCTACGGTCGGGCGGCCGATCGGTCAACCATACCCAAATCACCTCTCGGCAATCGTTTCGCCGTCGCGCTACGATCTTGTCCCGGCGACCGGGCCGGACCAGGGAAGGGAGCAACGATGTCGGAACGGGTACGAGCGGGTGTGGCGGCGGTGCGGGTGTTGCGGGATCGCGGGGTACGGTACGCCTTCGGTGTCCCCGGCGAGAGTTTCCTCGGGTTACTCGATGCGATCCACGAGACGCCGGAAATCCAGCTCATCGCAACCCGGCACGAGGGCGGCGCCGCCTTCATGGCCGACGCCGTCGGCAAGCTGACCGGCCAGCCCGCGATCTGCATGGGAACCCGAGGCGTCGGTTCCGCGAACCTGGCGATCGGCATCCACACCGCCCAGCAGGATTCGACGCCGCTGATCGCCCTCGTCGGCCAGGTCGAGACGCCGTTCCGCCACCGCGAAGCCCTCCAAGAGGTCGAGCTCGCCGCGTTCCTCGGGCAGATCACCAAATGGGCCGTAGAACCGCCAAACGGAGCCGAGCTGCCGCGCTTGGTCAGCGAGGCATACCGCCGCAGCGTCTCGGGGCGACCGGGACCCGTCGCCATTGCACTGCGCGGCGACATCCTCGACGAGGAAGTCTCAACGGACCTGCCACATGCAACCGCCACAGCGGTTTCTGCTCCACCGCGCCGTGCGGTCGAAGCGGCCCTGGCGCTGCTTCGCGACGCGGAGCGCCCGCTCATCATCGCCGGCGGCGGCTCGCTCCGGAGTGGTGCAACCGCGGACCTCGTCGCGTTCGCCGAGCAGACCGGAATTCCCGTCATCGGCGCGTTCCGGCGACTCGACGTCTTCCCCAACGACCATCCCCTTTCGCTCGGCTCCCTCTCGTTCGGGACGCCGGCCGCGATGGTCGAGCGCGCCCGTTCGGCCGACGTTGTGCTGGCGATCGGGACTCGCCTGGCCGAGCTGACGACGATGGGCTACACCGTGCCGAGCCCGGATGCGGCGCTGATCCACGTCGACATCTCACCCGAGGAGACGGGCCGCAGCCTACCGGCCCGGATCGCGATCGCCGCGGACGCGCGCGAAGCGCTCAGGATGTTCCTCGCCGAGGCTCAGGCCCTTGAATGGCGGAACCGGTCGCAGGCAAACGCGGCTGATCGGGATGCCTATCTGGAGGCGACCACGCCCCCGACTGAGGCAGCGGTGCGGGAGGCCATCGATCCGGCCGTGGTGATCGCAGACCTGCAGCGGCAGTTGCCACCGGACGCGATCCTGACCAGCGACGCCGGCAACTTCTTCGGCTGGGTCGCCCGCTACTATCGGTTCCGCCAACCCGGCACGTTCCTCGGTCCAACCTCTGGCGCGATGGGCTACGCCGTGCCCGCCGCGGTCGCCGCGGCCATTGTCCGGGAGAACTCGGTGCCGGTCGTCGCGCTGGCCGGCGACGGCGGCTTCTTGATGACCAGTAACGAACTCGCCGTTGCCGCGCAGCTCGGTCTGCGTCTCGTCTGCGTCGTCTTCGACAATGCGCTCTACGGCACGATCCGCCTCCATCAGGAGCGTGCTTATCCCGGTCGAGTGGCGGGTACCGAGATCTGGAGCCCCGATTTCGTCCGCTACGCGGAGTCATTCGGCGGGATCGGCGTCCGGGTCGAGCGCAACGAGGATGTCGCGGAGGCAGTCCGGACGGTCGTGACACACCCCGGAATCGCGGTCCTTTCGGTCGCCGTGGCACGCGAGACGATCGCCGTTGGTCAGACCCTCGGCAACGTGGCTCCCCGGCAGCGACGACGGTGAGTTCGCCGCCCCCGCCTCGCCTACAATGCTTAAAGGCGCCCTTGGCGCCGAAGACCGCTCACGCACTATCGATCGAGGGATGTCTCAAACATGCCGGGTGTTTCTGATCGAACCGACAATGACCAGACCAAGCGCCTCCCGCTGACCCCCGAGGAGATCGCCGACCGGCGCGTCCCGGCCGATCCGCAGGTTACGCCGGACGGCCGACTCGTCGCCTTTACGGTTGCCGCCGCGAGTCAGAAAGGTGAGCACAAGGAGCAGGCGATTTGGCTCTCCCG
This sequence comes from Thermomicrobiales bacterium, assembly GCA_034667245.1. Taxonomy (GTDB): domain Bacteria; phylum Chloroflexota; class Chloroflexia; order Thermomicrobiales; family UBA6265; genus DATBFX01. Next base: position 23,788 of record JAXDKI010000180.1, read on the forward strand.
CGACGCCGGCGCCGCCGAGCAGTTCACCTCGGGCACCGCGGAGGACGCCGATCCTCGCTGGTCCCCCGACGGCAGCCGCCTCCTCTTCGTCTCCGACCGGGCGGAGCGCGGCACGTCGAAGCTCTACCTGCTGCGCGTCGATGGCGGCGAGGCGCGGCCGCTCGGCGAGCTCCAGGGCGAGTTGAGCAGTCCGAGCTGGTCACCCGACGGGAAGACCATCGCGGTCCTGCGGAAGGACCCGGAGACACCCGAGGAGAAGAAGCGCAAGGAGGACAAGGACGACGCAGTCGTCGTCGACGCCGATCCGAAGCTGAACCGGCTCTGGGCGATCGAGGTGGCCTCCGGTCGAGCGCGGCAGTTGACCTACGGCACCCGCCAGATCTGGTCATGCGGCTGGGCGTTCGACGGTGAGCGCCTGGCGATTACCACGACGGAGACACCCGACGTCGACGCGCTCTCGGGCAAGAGCGATCTCTGGACGCTCCCACTCGCCGGTGGGCTGCCGACGCACGTCGCGACGTTTCCGGTCGGTTCCTTCCGGCCGGTTTTCGTCGAGACGGCCGACGGGCAGGGGATCGCCGTCCTCTCGAGTGGCCATCGTGCGGACCCGGCCGACTCGGTCTGGCTCGCGCCGCTCAAGGGATGCGAGCCGCGTAACCTCCTCCCTGGCTACGAGGGGAACATCGAGTTTTTGAGCGAGCTCCCCGGGTCTCGGTCGAGTCTCCTCGTCCGGATCGTCGAGCGTACGCACGCGCATGCCTATGAGCTCGGCGTCACAACCGGCGAGTTGTGCTCGCTGACGCCCACGTCGATGCAGAAGACGGGGAGCATCACGGCAGGGCCCTCGGTCTCGGCCGACCGCTCGACGATCGCCGTCGTCTGGTCGGATGGATCGACCCCGCACGAGGTCTACGTCGGCAAACCCGGCGGTGAGACGACCGCCGTCACGGAGCTCGGTAAGTCGTTCTCCGGCCGTCTCAGCCCTACCGAGCACGTGACCTGGACCTGCGACGGCCACGAGATCGAAGGCATCCTTACCTACCCCGCTGATTACGAAGACGGCAAGCGCTACCCGTTGGTGGTCGAGATCCACGGCGGACCAAGCTGGCAGTGGGAGGACTACGCCTTCCTCGACTGGCACGATTGGGCACAACAACTCGCTAGCAATGGCTATGCGGTCCTGGCGCCCAACCCACGCGGCAGCACGGGCCGGGGAGGCGAGTTTCAGAAACTGCTTCAGGACGACGTCGGTGGCGGCGAATCGCGCGACGTCATCGCCGGCGCCCTGGCGATGGTCGAGCGCGGGATCGCCGACCCGGACCGGCTCGGCGTCGGCGGTTGGAGCTGGGGCGGTTACCTGACGGCCTACACGATCACCCAAACCGATATCTTCAAAGCGGCGGTGATGGGTGCCGGTCTCTCGAACATGGTCTCCGACCACGGGCAAGACGACATCCCGTCGTCGAACCTCCACTACTACCCCGGCCTGCCGTACCACCACCTCGACGCCTATTGGCAGAGCTCGCCGATCCGCCACGTCGCCAACTGCACGACGCCGACGCTGATCCTCCACGGCGACGCCGACGCCCGCGTCCACCCCGCGCAAGGCATGGAGATGTACCGGGCTCTGAAGAGTCTCGGTGTCCCCGTCGAGTTCGTCCGCTACCCGCGCCAGGGCCACCCGATCAAGGAGCGCCATCATCAGATCGACCTGATGCGCCGTCTCGTCGCATGGTTCGACCGGTGGCTGAAGCCGTAACATTACGTCTCAATCACCCGGACACAGACCGCCTGAACGAAGGACAGCGGTGATGGTTGCCACGAAGCTGATGACCGTCGAGGAATTGGCGAATCTGCCAGACGATGGGTACCGGTACGAGCTGCTGCGAGGAGCGCTGATCCAGATGGCCCCTCCTGACCGCGTCCACGGTGCACGGCAAGCGAGACTGGCGCAGCAGTTCATGAACTATGCCGATCGTTACGGTGGTGAGGTGACGGGTGAGGCGGGCTTCCAACTCGAAGTTGACCCGGACACAGTCCTTGCTCCGAATGTGACCTACACCCGCCCGGATAGGGTGCCCACAGACACAGGACGTGGATATGCGAGATACGCGCCCGACGTCGCGGCCGAGATCGATTCACCGTCCAACCGGCCCGGCGAGCGGCGCAGGAAGCTCCAGGCCTATCATGAGGCCGGAACTCGGCTCGTGCTCTTTGTCAACGACGACAAGCGGACCGTAACGGTTGTGCACGCCGAGGGTCAATCGGAGGTCCTGCAGGTCGGCGACGTCTTCGACGGTGGCGACGTCATGCCTGGCTTCAGTCTTCCAGTTGCCGATTTCTTTCGCTGAGACGTGCGGCTGAGGTTTGCGAGGGAGAGATCCTTCGCAAACCTCAGGATGACCAGGGGAGGACGCCCTGATCATGTGTCATCCTGAGCGCAGCGAAGGATCTCCCCTTCGTCCGTGCGGCTACCTTCTGATCAAGATCAGCGCCTACGCTCCAAGACCCAGCAATCGTCCAATCGTCTCGACATAAACCTTCGCCTGCGTGACGAGGTCGTCGATGTAGACGGCTTCGTTGGCACCGTGGGCGTTCTCCCCGCCGGGGCCATAGCCGACGGTTTCGATACCGGCCTGG
>JAXDKI010000181.1:0-7166 GCA_034667245.1 Thermomicrobiales bacterium
GTCCGCGCGTCTGAAACTCGAATTCGCCGCCGTCGCCCCAGTGCTCGGCTTCGACACCACGGCGCAGGTCTACGGATTGCACGTAACCCGGACGAAGAGCATCCTCGCGGATGGGAGCAAGGCGGCGAGCGAGACATGCGCCGCCTTCGCGGAGTTCCAGCACGAATGGGATGGCTTGGACGGACAGGAACGGGCAACGGACGCGTGAGTCTGCCGCGTCGTAGCAACATGAGATGCGGGCAGCGATGTCCGGCGCCGACGCGGATAGAAACCGGATGAGAGCAGGGCCCGCGGTCGGTCAGGCGGTGTCGGCGCGCTGGTTCCGCATGCTGATGGGCGACGGGTCGTCGAACTTGGCGGCAGGACCACTGGGGGCGTAGTAATCGGAGTAGTAGTAGTACCCACTCTCGCGAGTCGAGTTCTGATTGAGAACGACGCCGACGATCCGGATGCCACCCTGGTTGAGCGATTCGGTAGCGAGACGGAGGGCATCTCGTCGGGTGCGGCCGGCGCGGGAGATCAGGACAACCCCATCGGTGTCGGGAGCCAGGACGAGAGGATCGGACGCGGCCAGGATCGGCGGGGTATCGATCAGAACGATGTCGACGGTCTTCTTCAGCTCTCGGATCAGATCGCGCATACGCTCGGACGCAAGGAGATCGGCGGGATTGGGTGGCAAGGGACCGCTCGGAATCAGGAAGAGCTTCCCGGGCATCACCTCCACCGAGGCCCAACGCCACGGATGCTCCGGATGTGTCAGGAGCGTGGTCAGGCCACGCTGGTTCAGAACCCCGAAGAGCTTGTGCTGACTGGGACGGCGCAGATCGGCGTCGATGACAACTGCCGAGAAGCCTGCCTGCGCCATCGTCACGGCGAGGTTGGCGGTGACGGTGCTCTTGCCCTCCGACGGACCAGGACTGGTAATGGTCAGAGAGGCGATCTCGCGGGAGGCAGCGGCGAACTCGATGTTGGTACGCAGGAGTCGGATTGCCTCGGATGAGGCCGACTGCGGCGAACGGAGGGTGAAGAGTTGCTCCTGACCCAGTTTCAGCTTCGGGATAAAGTTGACCGAGCTGAGAAGGGGCGCCCCTACGAGTTCGGCGAAGTCCGAGTGACTCTTGACAGTGTTGTCGAGGTACTCGAGCAGCATCACGCCGCCAATAGCAAGGACAATGCCGGCGAAGAGGGCAAGCGCCGTGTACAGCTTGATCCGCGGTGCGTAGGGCACCGTGGGGACACGCGCCTGCTCCCAGACCGTGACGCGATTCTGGTTGACCGCCTCGTCGAGCTGCATCTGCTGCTGGCGGGACAGGAGGTCGCCGTAGAGCACCTGCAGACTGTTGAGCGAGGTGCGGAGACTGGCAATCTGGGACTGGACGGTCGGCGAACCGGCGTCGGTGCCGCTCTCCAGCGTCTGGATCTGACCGGTGACATCTTTGATCTGGGCGTCGACGTTGGCGATCTGTTGGTTGAGGGCATCCCGGGCACTGCTGGAGAGCTGGGTGCTCTTCTCGGCAAGGTAGAACGGGAACTCCTCGGCCACAGCGTTGGCGATCGCGGCGGCGCGCTCGGGGTCCGTGTCGGAGACAGACACACGGAGCAGTTGGGTACCGGTCTCGGCACCGGCGGAGACCTTGTCGCGAAGCTCGCCCGGCGTGAACGGGAGACCGAGGCGAGCGATGACCGCGTTGATGATCGGGTCGGTGCTGACGAGGCGCTGGTAGGTCGCGCCGAGGCGCTCACCGGCCTGGATCTGGGCGAGTTGCTGCTGGTCCGACTGCTGTGCCTGGTTGATCAGGAGTGTGGCGCTCGCGGAGTAGAGCGGCTCCTGTTGGGAACTGGCCCAATAGGCGGTGAGACCGGCGACGAGGGGGGCCAGGAGGAGGAGCCACCACCAGCGGCGGGCGATGCGAAAGATGGCGTGAAGGTTTAGGTCCAATGCTCGTCCGTCCGTATCAGGCGCCACAATGAGGCGACGCCGCGAAGCCAAAGAGGAGCTTCCACCTCAGTGTAGTAATGGCGCAAAGGCCCGTCCAAGGAAATCGGACACCAGCTGTCGGATCGAGACGAATTTACTATCGGCGCGTGACCGCAATAGCCCTATCGGGCCAGGCCGAAGGCCCTCAACTGCCGCGGTAGGCAGCTTGCTTGGTCCGCAGGACGTCATACCGCGCCAGTCTGCCATGCTGCCGTGGGCCAAGCCTCCATCACTCCGGCAACTTCAAGAACGATCTGTTCGTAAGCACGTCCGAATGCCTGAATGCGCGCCGGCAGGTCCGACTGTGCCCGTTCCACGAGCGCCTGATCGGCAACGGGGTCGTGCACCGACCACGCGTGCCAAAGCGCATCGGCGAGTCCGATCGGATCGTCGGGGTCGAAGTAGACACCGGCCGGTGGCGCTTGCTCCCGATGGACGGGGAGGTCGGAAAGGACGATCCGCTTCCCGATCGATTTGGCTTCCTCGACTGAAGTGCTCCAGCCTTCGGCACGCGACGGATTGATCAAAGCGACCGCATGACACATCAGCCCGACAAGATCGCCATACGGCACGATGCCAAGCGGTGTGAACTGTGACCGCACCCCTAACCGCTCGGCGTGTTCCATCAGGTCCGAAAAGTGCGACGGTTGCCGATAGTCGCGTGGTTCGCCTGTCGCGATTACCAGAACCTCCTGCCCGCGGGCTTTGAGGATGCCAAGAGCGTCGACAATGACGCGATGGTTCTTATGCACCCAGAACTGGTTCGGCACATGGAAGTACGGCGCGGCGAATCCGTAGCGGCGTTCCAACTCCGCAAGAGCTGGGGCCTCGCTCCCGGCCTCCGGCTGCGCGACGAAGTGAAGCACCCTCGACTTCCCGACGTATGCCGGCGCGAAGGCTTCGAGATCCCGTTGAGCGTCGACGCTGCTCACGATGACCCGTGTTCCGTACCGACACTGGCGCATGAAACTGCGATCGCGGTAGCGTCGCTCGCTCGGCTTGAAGCAGTGAGGAAGGCGACGATGCTGGAAGTCCGGAATCCAACAGATCGTCGGCATGTTGGCATTCGGTCCGAGCGGGTCGGCATGGGAGTGGACGTCGTTGCCGTGGTGCCTGACGAGCCGCTCCAGGAACGGGTCGCGGCCGAAGACCTGCTGCCAGCTCTTGCGCAGGAGCCAGGGGGGAGTCATTCGGTCGAACCAGTCACTCTGGACGATCTCGACGGCAGGGAAGCCACCCAGTTTGCCAACATCCGTCTCTTGCCCGGTGAAGAGCACGGGTTCGATCTGGCGATCGGGCAACGCCACGACCGCGTTCAAAAGATTGCGGAAGTAGTTGACGCCGCCGAGCCAGTGCGCGCCCAGGACGAACCCAACCCGAATCACGACGCGCTCTCCTTGAACCACGACGCGTATTCGCGCACACCGCATCGCCAATCGTGCCGCGGCGACCAGCCCCAGACACGCGCTTCGGTGGCGTCACCGACGTAGACCTCTGGGTCGCCCGACCGCTGGCTGCCCGTAAACTCGGGTACCCGATCCACGCCCAGGGCCGCGAACAGAACCGCGAGCACCTCTGCGTTGCTGGCTCCATCACCCGTGGCGCCATTCACGACGGGGACATCGGGCGAAGTATGGGCGCCGGCAAGGAGGAGCAGATTCGCCACGTCCTCCGCGTGGACCCAATCTCGTGTTTCGCGTCCGCTTCCGGCAAAACCGTACTCGCCGCGTGTCGCCTTGCGGCAGGCATCCCAAAGCAGTTGCTTGCGGAGCTCGGATCCATACGCCGAGAAGATTCTGACGACGGCGACGTGGAGTCCGAAGCTCCGGCCGTACGATCGACAGAGCTCCTCGGCGATCTGCTTGTGGACGCCGTAAGGGGAGATCGGACTGAGAGGGCTATTGACGGGGATCGGGGTCCTCGCAGCTCGCCCATAAACGGCCGCACTAGATGGGTAGATAAGCCGCGCATCTGGGGCGCAGGTCCTGATGTACTCAAGGACCTCGAGCGTCGTCTCGACCGTGCGCTCGAAGTCCTGGGCTGGATTGTCGAAGGAAAAGCCGACCGACCCGCTGCCGGCACAATGGATGATCAGATCCGGTCGCTCCGCGTGGGCGAGAAGACCGGCGAGCGTCACATCGAGCTCATGCCAGATGGAGACTCCCCAGAAGTGTGCCTCCTCTTCGGTCCAATAGCCGTGACCGATCCCGATGACGCGATGTCCGTGCCGCGCACAGACGCGGCTCGTGTGACGCCCCAAGAATCCATTGGCTCCGGTGACCAGGACCGTCGTCATGCAGCCTCCCGGACACCCACGAAGCTGTAGGACGTTCCCGGCGAACGCAGCAACCAGCCGAGTCGACGCAGAACTGACGGCGCCAGGACAAACGACGGCACGAAGGGCAGCCGAGCGCGAATGGCAGCGCGAACCTCGCTCACCGTGCGCGGGTAGAGGTTGATCGGTGAGGCCCACGGATTGAGGACGTGGGTCAGGCGAATGCCCGCCCCCTCGATGGCGCGCTTGTAGTCGCCGAGGTGGTAAGCATGCTCCCCGCCATAGAGATGATGCAGCGGATGGCGGGCGAGAAAGCGATCGAGATCGGCCTCCTTGAAGATGACGTGCTCGCGCGTGGCCAGCAGCCTCCCTCCCGGTTTGAGGACGCGCGCCATTTCCCGGCAGAAGGTGGGGAGGTCCCGCGCGTGATGGAGCACCTGGCGTCCGTAAACGAGGTCGAACGTGGCATCGGCGAACGGGAGCGCCTCGCCCCAGTCCTCGACGACCCGGATCGGCAGCCGCGCCGCCGCCGTGAGTTCCCGAATCGCCCCGGCGCCGACCAGCGGGCTCGCGTCGGGTTCGAGCGCGGTGACCTCCCAGCCGTCTCGCGCCAGGGCATAGGAGGAGATACCGCGGCCGGCACCGATGTCGAGCGCCTCGCCACCCGTGATCCCGATAAACCGGCGAACGGCCTCCCATTCGGTCGACGAGTAATACCGCTCCGCGGCGGCGACCAACGGGTCATCAAAGAAGCAGTCTCGGACCAACTCGGCTTGGTCCGGCTGCGACTTCAGCCAGGCGACCGCCTCTTCCCAGGTTGCGCACTTAGCGCTCATCTTCGGCAAGCTCCCGGATCACGCGGGCGGGATTGCCGGCGACGACCGTCCAGGGTGGCACGTCTTTCGTCACGACGCTGCCGGCCCCGACGACGGCGCCCTCGCCGATGGTGACGCCCTTGAGCACGACGGAATTGCAACCGATCAAGACGTCGTCATGAATGACGACAGGCTCCTCCTTGAGGTCGAGTGACGTCGGATGTCCGGTGGAGATGATTGCTCTGAATTGTTGATGCCGTTCCCGGGCGCTGAGCGGATGGGTGTCGTTGTCGAAGATGTTGGCATTGTGGGAGATGAGCACGCGATCGCCGACCAGGATCTCCTTCGCCGACCAGATACGCGTGTTCTCACCGACGTAGCAGTACTCGCCGAGGCGAATGCGCCCGCCGTGGCCGAAAGTCAGGAGCTCGCCCCGAATGTGAGTGTTGGCGCCGACGACGATGCTGTCGCTGACCTGCCGGTTACTCGGAACGATCCTGCCGGATGGGTAAATCGTGCAGCGATACGTCCGCGCGTATCGTCGTGCCTGGAGGAACCTCCCTATTTTTCGATGCACAGCCCAACTATCCCTCGCGAAAATGCCAAGAAGTCGGGCGGTGGCTGGTCGCTCAGGCCCGGCACGAAGCACTCGCAGTCGCGACACGCGGCGGCCGTCGAGAACTGCCATTGGTCGTCGGCGTATTTGAAGTAGGTCTCCGTCATCCGACGGGGCGCCACGAGGTCGCGAATCGAACGGACCATCTCCTCGTCGAAGGTCTGAAACCAACCCCAGTTCTTATGCGTGCCATAGGGCATCGACAACAGGATCCGGCCGCCCGGCTTGGCGACGCGGACGAGCTCCCGCACGGCCGCAAGGTAGCTGGCCGCATCGTTCTCCCGTTTCGTGGGGTCGGTGGTATAGAGCGAGTTGTCGAGGCCGACGTGCTCCAACGTCGACAAGCAGACGACGGTGTCGAAGTGGCCGTCGCGAAACGGTAGGCACCGAATGTCGTCGTAGACGTACGAGACCGCCTGCGGCGAGGCCACGAACCCTTCGTGATCGAGTGTCAGAATGGTGATCGAGCGCCCTTCCAGAACGTCCGCGTTGAGAATGTGCGGAAAATTGAACGTCGACCCTGCGTCCAGAATACGTCGTGTCCCGTCCTGGATCTGCGAAAGCGCCCACGGGTACTCGACGATGCGTTCGTCAAGACGATAGCCGTATCCTGGGGGCAGTTGCCCGGTGCGAAACCGCTGCATAACCTCGGGATCGGCAAGACCCCGGCGGATCGCCCTGGTCTTATAGGACGCGTAGCCAAGTGTATGAGGAACCATGGGCCCCCGAGCGAAGCGCCACGCCCCAATCGCGGAGGCGCCGTCGCTCAGAGCCCGTAGCGGAGGCAGCTCCTGAGCGGCTAATTTGAGACTCGGATGACCTCGGAGGACATCGCGGAGAGTCGTACGCAGTCTATTCGCGGGCATAGTTACCTCGTCCTGAATCGTAGCCGCGCCGCCATGTACGGGATCGCCTTGACTTTTCGCAGTACTCCGCTCTCGTCACTCATGCCGATCGCTTCGTACACCGACTCCGCCGCTGGACTCACCTCCGGGCGGGACGGGAAGGTTGGAAACTCGCCATTGCTCAACGAGCCGCCGGAGGAACGTCTCGCGCGGCGGATGTGAGTGCCGCTGCCGTCCAGGCCCGCATTCTGGACCAGCGATCGCGGTGGAAAGAGCACGAGCCCGCCGCGATTAAAGACGGAGTAGTACCAGCGGATCGCCCACGAGTCCCGCTTGCCGCGCATCTGTGCCTCAAGCATCCGGCTGTAGGAGAAGCGCCCGTCGAGGTCGAACCGCCGGCACGCCTGACGGTTCCGAAGAAAGGCCTCCCACCCACCTGCCCGCTCGTCGAAAAGCTGCCAAGACTGTTGCCATGTTCCCCACCCCCAGGATGTAGTGAGCGGCAAGAACAGTGCTTCGGCATAATCACGCAGCGTCGGGACATCGTAGATGTGGCCGGAGATTTGCATCACGCGCGGCTCATCTCGGTAGCGTTCCAGCCCCTCGTTGACAAAACGGAGAAAGCGGGGAGAAAGCA
>JAXDKI010000182.1:0-9140 GCA_034667245.1 Thermomicrobiales bacterium
CCTGCCAATGCTGGAGACGCACCGCCGCGCCGCGCCCAAAGAAGGTGCCGGTGAGAGGCTCACGAGGGGCGATCCGTGAAGAGCCGAAGAGGCCGTTGGGTCGCAGCCAAAGGACGCCGACAAGAACAGCGAAGGAGATGAGCTGGCGGGTGCTTCCGCCGAACCAGGTCACGCCGAGACTCTCGGCGATTCCGAGCAGGAGCCCACCAACTACCGCGCCGGGGAGATTGCCGAGCCCACCGAGCATCGCGGCGGTGAACCCGGCGATGCCGGCGTTGAAGCCGATGCTCGGTTGGACGTTGCTGTAGTACATCCCGACGAGGACACCGCCGATACCGGCGAGGGCGGAGGCGATCGCGAAGGCCAGTCCCTGGATCGCGCCGACGTTGACCCCCATCTGGCGCGCGGCGTCGCGGTCCTGAGCGGTCGCCCGGAGTGCGCGGCCGAGGCGGGCCCGGGCGAGGAAGAACCAGAGGGCGGCGACGCTGCCTAGACTGACGCCGAGGATGGTGAGGTCGAGGGTGCCGAAGCGCATCTGGCCGATCGAGAAGTTGTTCGTATCCAACTTGCTCGAAAAGCGCTGGGTCTCCGGGGAAAAGATCAACTCGGAGGAGCGGTCGAGGATGAGCCCGATCGCTACGGTCGACAGCAGCGGCGCGATCGGCGGCGCGTTGACGAGCGGACGGAGCGCGACGCGCTCGATCGCGAGACCGAGGGCGGCGGTGACGAGGACGACCCCGACCATCGCCGCCCAAAGTGGCCAACTCTGTTTCGCCACCAGCCACCAGCCGACCATCGCCCCGATGGCGAAGACCGATCCGTGGGCGAAGTTGATCAGGTCGGCGACGCCGAAGATGAGCGAAATACCGACCGCGATCAGGGCGTAGGTGTTGCCGGTGATGATGCCGGCGACGAGCGCGTCTTGCATTGCGTGGAACCCGGCTGTGATGTGAGTCGTCGGAAGTCAGTCGTTAGTCGTCAGCGAGTGGCCGCGGGCACATATCGCGAATGCTGGAGGCGATTGGCGACATGAGGACGTCGATTACCCGAGGCATCGTCCTGACGACTGACGACCGACGACCGACGACTAATAACTACGCGAGGACGAACTGGCCGCCCTCGACCTTGATTGCGACTTCCTTGACCTCGTCGACACGGCGCTCGTCGTTGAAGGTGAACGGCCCATGGATGATGCTCGGGATGTCGACGCCGGTGTCGAGCGCCTCCCGGATGCCCTCTCGCGTGAAGCCGCCCTTTTCGGTCGCCCAGGCGACGATCTTGACCGCGTCGTAGGCGCCGGCAGCGAAGAGATCGGGCGTCTCGTTGTACTTCGCCTTGTAGGCGGTGACGAAGGTCTGGACCTCCGGTCGCGGGTCGGTTGGGAAAAAGGAGGTCGCCAGGAGGACGCCCTCGGTCGAGTCGCCGCCGAGCTCGATGAACTGCGGCGAGTAGCAGGAGCCGATCGCCACGATCGGGACGGTGATCCCGACGTCCTTGGCCTGCTGCACGATCAGGGCGCCGTCGTTGTAGTAGGCAATCAGCGTCAACGATTCGGGGTTGGCGTCCCGGACCTTGGCGAGGAGCGTCCTGAAGTCCTTCTCGGTCTCCAGGTAGTTGTCCACAAGGACCGCTTCGCCGCCGCGCGCTTCCAATTCCTTCACGTAGATGTCCGAGCTGATCTTGCCCCAGTCGGTGTTGCGGTAGAGGACGGCCTGCTTCTTGCCAGCCCGCTCGACGGCAAGTTGGGCGAGGTAGGTGGCGTCCTGGATCTGGGAGATCGATGGGCTGAACATGTACTCGCCGCCCTTGGTGAAATCAGGGTGGGAGTTCGTGAAGCCGAACTGGACGAGCTTGCCCCGCTCGTAAATGGGGGAAGCCGCCATCGAGGCGGGGCTGGCGAAGTCGCCGAGCTCGGCCAGGATCGAGGGTTCGTTGACGAACTTCTGGGCGATCGGCACCGACTGCTTGGGATCGGCCTGGGAATCCTCGTACTGGAGCTCAATCAGGCGACCCTGCAGGCCACCGGCGCCGTTGATCTCCTCAAGGGCGAGATCAAAGCCCTTCTTCCAGATTCGGCCATACTCGGCGGCGGTGCCACTCAACGGCCCGGAAACGCCGTAGCGGACGGGATCCGCCGCGCGCGCAACGGACGGCGCGAAGCGGCCGGCGGCGGCCAGCAGACCGGCTGCGGCGGGGATGGCGGCAGCGCCGCGCAGAAGGTGACGACGACTGAGCGTGTTCTGATCGTGCGTGCTCATGGATCAGATACCTCCTCTACGACGGGTTCACGACATGAACGACGCTGGACGGATGCGCTCCGTCCCGGTAACGAAGAGCGTGCGCAGTTTCTGGACGCTTCAGGACTTCCCTCCTCTTCTCGGATCGAGAGCGGTGACGACCGGAGGAGCAATCCGCTTTCCATATCCCGACGTGGTGACGTGTCGAAAGAGCCGCAACCAATCCAGAAAGCCAGCCATCCGACGACCATGACAAAGATGAGTTCTCTATCAACTTATATAATACCGCTCACGAGACGTCAAGACAAGGCATAGGACGAATGGGTGGGTCCAGGACCGGGCTTCGGGTACCGACCCGGCATAAAACGTGCAGTCGCGAATGCTTCACCTGGACTCGCATCTGGCGAGTAGAAGCGGCCTCACAGATACGAACGGCGCGAAAAAGTTGGAAGCGCAGAGACGCACAGGATAGCTTTGCAAATCATTGACAAAATGTTGAGTAGCGCACTATACTCGTCTCCAACACAGCAACCACTCCGCTGGGGAAGGTGATTGCACTACGGCGTCCTTGGATTCGGTTGAGACCGCCCCGACGCGGAAAAGGAGTACGCAATGAAGTTCGCAGCGCGCGACGGGTCCGCAGCCCGCACCCTTGCCCGTACCGCGATCCCCTCTGCTGGTTCCCAGGAGGTCGCGGCGGCGCCCGGTTGGTTCGCGCTGGGCGCGACACCGGCGCCGAATGTTCGACCCCTCCACGCGTCGGCGCGGACGAAGGGCGACGACGGCAACGGCTCCTCATTGAACGAACGCCGCGGTACCGGGGCGACGGGGACGGCCACGTTCCTGCGTGGGCAAGAAATTTTTACCCCGGGTAAGGGGCAAGGGCTCGTCTTCATCGTCCGTTCCGGGTGCGTGCGCCTCTACAAAGTCCTGCCGGAAGGGCGCTCGATCAATCTGGGGCTGCTCGGCCCGAACACCGTCTTTACCCAGGAGGACACCGGCGACGGGATTGCGACCGGCGCGATCGCCGAGGCGCTTGTGGACTCGACGCTCTCGGTCGTCGAGGCGGACGAGCTCGCGTCGATCATCGCCGAGTCACCGGAATTGGCGGCGGCGATGGTGACCGGGATGAGCCGGCGGTTGACGGAGGTTCAGACGCTGGTCGAACAGCTCCTGGTTCGCGACACCTCGATCAGGCTGGCGACGACGCTCGTGACGCTGGCGGCGCGGTTCGGTCGGCCGACGGCGGATGGGATGATGGCGATCGCTTTGCCGCTGACTCATCAGGGGCTGGCGAACATGATCGGCTCGAATCGGGTGACTGTGACCCGCAAGCTCCTCGACCTGCAAAACGAAGGGTTGGTACGCTCCCTCGGCCGCAACGCGATCGCGGTCGACGTCGACGGCCTACGCCAGCACATCCAAGCGGCAAGCGATGCAAAGGCGGGTCCGCAGGCGTAGGGCGCCCGCAGTCGACGGGCGGTGGGGACGGCGCGGTTTCTCGGTGGAGAGACGTCGTAAGGAGCGAGCGACGATGGATGGGGCCTCTGCGGCTGCGCGGCCGATCACCAGCCGCATCTTCATCAGCGGCGGCACGGGGTTCGTCGGGACGAATCTGCAAGCGGCGCTCGCAGGAAGGCCACTCCGCCTGCTCGTTCGGGATCGAACACAAGCTCCGCCGACGGATTCGGGCGACGTCGAGGTGGTCGAGGGCAACGTCACGCGGCCCGATACCTTGCGGGACGCGCTTGAGGGGTGTGAGGCGGTCATCAACCTGGCGGCGATCATCGAGGAAAAGGGTGAAGCGACGTTCGACGCGGTGATTCGGCAGGGCACCGTGAATCTCGTCGAGGCGGCGAAGCGAGCGGGGGTGAAGCGATTCGTCCTGATGAGCGCGCTCGGAGCGCGGCACGACCCCGCATTCCCCTACTTCGAGGCGAAGTGGCAGGCGGAGCAGGCCGTCATGGCCTCGGGGATTCCCTGGACGATCTTTCGCCCGTCGGTGATCTTCGGCCCCGGTGACGGCTTCATCAATACCCTCGCGAATCTTGTCCGTAAGGCTCCGATCATCCCGGTCGTCGGTTCCGGACAGACCAAGTTTCAGCCGGTCTCGGTCGCGGACGTCGCGGCGAGCTTCGTCAAGGCCATCGACGATCCCGCGACGGTCGGCAAGACGTTCGAGTTGGGCGGTCCAGACATTCTGACGTACGAGCAGCTGCTCGACGTGATCGCCGCGAAACTCGGCAAACAGCGGCGGAAGGTGCACGTGCCGGTCGGATTGATGTCTCCGATCGTGAAACTGGCGAAATCTCTGCCCAAGGCCCTCCGACCGCCGGTGACGGAAGAACAGCTCAAAATGCTGGCGATCGACAACTGCACCGACCATTCGGCGACGCCCGAGCTGATCGGACGAACGCCCACGCGGTTGGCGGACGGCATCGACTATATTCGCAGTGGTGGGGGCCGGTAAGGCGGGCCGACTTCGACCGTCGTCCGATTGCCACGAGGCCGGTGAAGAGCACCTCCCCAAACATGGGGAGGTGTTTTGCGTGCGAGTACCCACGCCATCCCGGTTGCGGCTCGTCCACAGCGGTCATATGATGCGCCCGCCGATTTGGGCGGAGCTCGGTGGGAGGTCGGACGAGGGCGATGGGTGTCTACGAGGAACTAGGCGTTCGCACGGTCATCAACGCGAGCGGGACGCTGACGCGGTTGGGCGGGAGCCGAATGGCGCCCGAAGTGCTCGCGGCGATGGCGGAGGCGGCGGCCTCGTTCGTCCATATCGACGAGCTCCAGGTTCAGGCCGGCAAGGTCATTGCCGAGGCGACGGGAGCCGAGGCGGGCTACGTCGTCACGGGCGCGGCGGCCGGGCTTACCCTGGGGACGGTGGCCTGCGTGGCAGGTCTCGACGTCGGCAAGATGGACCGGCTGCCGGACTCGACCGGGATGAAGAATGAGGTAGTCGTCCAGCGCGGTCATCGTAATGCCTACGACCATGCCATTCGCGCGGCCGGAGTGCGCTTCGTCGAAGTCGGCTACCTCGGCTACCCGGGCGCGGGCGGAACCTTCGGCTGGCAGATCGACGAGGCGATCACCGAGCGAACCGCGGCGGTGGCCTGCCCGATTCTCGACACGCCGGGGACCGTGCCGTTGCGCGAGGTCTGCGAGATTGCGCACGCCAAGGGCGTCCCGGTGATCGTCGATGCGGCGGCGGAGTTGCCGCCGCGGGCAAATTTGAAGCGGTTCATCGCCGAAGGGGCCGATTTGGTCGTTTTCTCGGGCGGGAAGGCGATCGGGGGACCGCAGGCCAGCGGCATCCTTGCCGGACGGGCCGATCTGATTGCGTCGGTGGCGTTGCAGCATCAGGACATGGACGTTCGCGCCGAGACGTGGTCCAAGCGCTGGATGATTGTCGACGAGCAGTTGAAGGGGGTGCCGCACCAGGGGTTCGGGCGTTCGATGAAGGTCGGGCGGGAGGAGATCGTCGGCTTGCTGACGGCGCTGCGACGATTCATCGCCGGATCGGACGACGCCGATTGCGCTCGCTGGGCCGGGCTCCTGGGGATCGTCGCCAGGCATCTCGAAGGGATCGCCGGTGTCACGGCGAGCTGCACCACCGCTAAAGGGCGCCCAGTGCCGCAACTCCGGATCGAGCTCGACGAAGCGACACTTGGATTCACTGCCTACGACGTCGTCAATCAGTTGCTGAACGGTGAGCCTGCCATCGCCGTCGCGGAGTCGTATGCCGAGTTTGGCCGCCTCGGTGTCAACGCGCAGGGGTTGACGGAGGCAGAGGCAGAGGCAGTCGGACGGCGACTGCGTGAGGTGCTCAGCGCATAGTCGGGACCGGGTTCCAAGTTCCAAAGATCGGGACGTCGATCGTTTTTGAAAGGGGTTGAGATGCTCGTCCGCCCGCCGTCGGGGAAAAAGGTGTTGTGGCAAGAGATGCTCCGTCATGAGCTGCTCGCCGCGATCGAACAGCGAGCGGTCGTGATCGTACCGGTCGGGTCGGTCGAGCAGCATGGGCCGCACTGTCCGCAGGACGTCGACATCAGTATTCCGTATCACCTGGCGATCCGGACAGCAGATGCGATCGACGATTTTCCGGTCGTCGTCGCGCCTCCGGTTACCTACGGCTTCACCCACTACAACATGGGCGAGGTGGGGACGATCACGCTCGGGCTCGAGGTTTTCATCGCCGTACTCTGCGACGTTTGCCGCAGTATCTGGGCGAACGGCTTCCACCGGATCATCATGGTCAACGGGCATGGCGGAAATCAGGCGCCGACGTGGAACGCCTCGGTAAAGCTCGCCGAGGAGGACGTCTGGGCGCTCGCGATCACCTACTGGAACATGGCGCCCGACGAAATGCTGGCGTGGAGCGAGGCGGACGAGGGGAGCATCGGGCACGGTGGCGAGTATGAGACGAGTCTGCAGCTCTACTTGCGCGGCGACCTGGTCGACATGAATCTGGCCGTCAAAGACGAGTGGCGGATGAAGTTCAGCAAGGACGTCCAACGCTACGCGGTCTTCCCGGAGCGGCGCCGTGAGATGGCCAACGGGGTGATGGGCGATCCCTTCGTTGCCTCGGCCGAGAAGGGGGAGAAGCTGTTCAAGGTGCTCCAAGAGCGGTTGGTGACCCTCTGCCGTGAGTATCACGACTCCGAGCCGCCGCGGTACCGGGAGTTTGGCTCTCATTGTCCGTAGTCGCTTTACCTCGTGGGGGCGTCGCGCGGGGCTGAAGTCCCCGCGCAGACCGCATTCAGCCTCCTGCAGAGGCTGAACGGGAACGCGCTTCCCTGCATGCTTGAGCCGGCTCATGGGTGTGAGCGCGGGGACTTCAGCCCCGCGCGACCCTTACATGACTCTTGACTGGCGTCGAGCATCCGTCTCTGCCAGGTGGCAAGCGAGGCGACGCGTTGCGGTTGGAGCTACCGGTCGTCTCGTTCTGATTGGATCGGTGGCCCAGCAGAATCTGCATTGCCCGTCATCGACGTGCGATCGCGAGACGCCTCTACGGTCCCGATCTTGTCGCCTCAGCCCGACATTAGGCCCGCCGAAGAGGTGACAAAAGCCCCAGGGCGAGGGATGGACGCCCCCTCGGACGGTTGCGAGGATTGGTCTCGGCCCTCTGTGAGGCCACGGCGCGTTCGCTGACAAACGGAACATCGACGGGATGACGATGCGCCACTCAACCGCAAGCGACGGCATCGCCCCTGCCTTCCCGCACTCGCTTCCGCGGCTGCTGCGGGTGGAGCGTTCCTTTGGCGTCATCGATGTGGCGCTGGCCTTTCTCGCCGTTTCGATGGTCTTCTCCAACGCACTGGTGCTGCTTCTCCAAGCGACATTTCTTTTGCTGATGCTCGGCGGTTGCTATTGGCGGCTCCCTGGGCTTGCCGCTCGAGCGCTGCTCTGGGTCGGGATAGCGACTGCACAGATGATTGCGGCGGTGTCGCAGGGTCACCTGCCAGAGTGGCACTTGCTCCACGTGCCGTTGCTCAGTGTGATGCTCGTCATCGTTTATCTGCTGGCGAAGCGCCGGAACGGAATCGAGCGGTCGTTGTCAGAGGCCGAGCTGCACGATCACCTGACCCGTCTGCCGAATCGGACGTGCTTCTTGCGGCGACTCGATGAGACGCTGACAGCGGCGTCCGGAGATCAGCGGGCGGTCGCCGTCATCAGTCTCGACATCGACGGATTCAAAGCGGTCAACGACGAACACGGTCACGCGACGGCGGACCGTCTGCTGGTCACGCTCGGAGAACGACTCCGTCGCTGCGTGCGAGCCGACGACACGGTCGCGCGAGTCGGCGGGGACGAATTCCTGATCGTCGTCGGGACCGAGCCCGGCAGCGTGCCACGGATCGCGGAGCGGATTGCGGCGGCGGTCGAGGCGCCGTTTATCATCGACAACGTCGAGGTGCGCGTCTCGGCGAGTCTCGGCGTGGCATTGAGCGAGGACCCATCTCCTCGCCTACGTGACGATCTGGTGCGGCATGCCGACGCGGCAATGCGGCGCGTGAAATCTGAGGGCAAGGCCGGGTACGAGGTTTTCTCACCGGTAACCGCGCCGGCGTGAGGACGACCGCTCAGCGGTAGCTCGCGGCCTGAAGTTCGAAGAGATGGGAGTACTGGCCGCCGAGCGCCATCAACTCCTGATGCGTTCCCTGTTCGATCAGTCGACCCTGGTCGAGGACGAGGATGCGGTCCGCCATCCGCGTCGTCGAAAAGCGGTGCGAGATGAAGAGGGCGATCTTGCCCTCGGCCAGGGACTTGATCCGGCTGAAGAGGTCGTGCTCGGCCTGGGCGTCGAGCGCGGCGGTCGGCTCGTCGAGAATCAGGATCTGGGCGTCCCGCATGAAGGCGCGCGAGAGAGCGACCTTTTGCCATTCACCGCCCGACAGTTGGTGGCCACCTTCGAACCACTTTCCGAGCGTTGTTTCGTACCCCTTCGGGAGTCCGGCGATGACGTCGTCCGCACCGCCGCGCTCGGCAGCTCTCGCGATCGCGGCCAAGTCGCCTACTCGCTCGACATTCCCGACGCCGACGTTTTCGCGGGCGCTGAGCTGGTAGGCCGCGTAGTCCTGGAACATCATGCCGAACTCGCGGCGGAGCTCTCGCGGGTCGTAGTCGCGGATGTCGTGGCCGTCGATGAGGATCTGGCCCGACTCCGGATCGTAGAGACGACCGAGGAGTTTGACGATCGTCGTCTTGCCGGCGCCATTGCGGCCGACCAGGGCGATTGTTTCGCCGGGTACGATCGTGAAGGAGACATTGTCGACGGCCGGCGTCTCCTTGTCGGGATAGCGGTAGGTAACGTTGCGGAACTCGATGCCGCGCTGGAACGGGCGGCGGACGGGGACCGGGTTGGCCGGGGCCTGGATGGCGGGTTGGCGGTCGAGC
>JAXDKI010000183.1:0-9173 GCA_034667245.1 Thermomicrobiales bacterium
GGCTGTGACGGTCGCGGATCGCACACAGACTTGCGCTGATGGTGTGCCTCGTGAGCCGCGTTACGGTGACCGAGACGACCTTCCAAGTCGTGCCCGGCGGATTTTTCCAACAGTTCGGACCAGCCTGTTGAAAAACTCCTAAACGACTGCTTCGGCGGTCATCTTGGATACCAGCGCGTGCCCCAAGAGGTGCCAAAGTGGTGCAACCGTGGGCGACCTCCCGTGCACTGGCGCATCCCAGTGGCCCGACGCCGACTTTTTCAACAGGCTGAGCCCGGCTCGGTGAAAAAGCATGGGGTGCAGCAGGTTAGGATAGGCGACTCGTCCGGTCGTCGCTTCTGCTGAGGTGCCGCCATGCTTGGCCCAGCCAAATCCCGCGATCTCGACCGACCGGTTGTCGTCTCCCTCGAACGGCTCGTCCCACCGGACAACTTCTATCGCCGGCTCGACGCAGTCCTCGACCTCAGCTTCGTGCGCTCGTGGGTGGCCGAGTGCTATGCGGATTGCGGCCGACCGTCCATCGATCCAGTCGTGTTCTTCCGCTTCCACCTCATCATGTTCTTCGAGGGCATCCGCTCCGAGCGGCAGCTCGTGGAGCTTGCCAGTCTCAATCTCGCTCATCGGTGGTACTTGGGCTACCGCCTCGATGAGCCGCTCCCGGACCGCTCCAGCCTCGTGAAGATTCGGCAGCGCCTCGGTCTGGCGGTGTTGCGACGCTTCTTCGAATACGTCGTCGACCTGTGTGAAGATGCCGGACTGATCTGGGGCAAGGAGGTCCTGGCCGACGCGACCCGGGTGCCCGGCAACGCGTCGATAGAATCGCTCGTACCGCGGCTGAAAGCCCTCGTCGATGGCCACTTGGTCGATCTCTTCGACGTCGGAACGTTCGTGGGACAGGCAACCGATGGCACTGCTGATGAGCTAGCCCGATGGGATTTGCTGGAGACGTGTCGGCTCGATCCCGAGCGGCCGTCGTCGGGCCCATATCAGCGCATCAGCGATCGCAAAGTGAGCCGCACTGATCCCGACGCGTGTGCCATGACGATGCGCGATGGTCGTGCGGTTCTCGGCTACCAGAATCACTATCTCGTAGGTGGCGCTCGGGCGCGCATCATCCTCCATGCGCTCGTCACGCCCGGCGACGTGGCCGAGAACAACGTCCTTTTGGATCAGCTCCACCGCACCATGTTTCGGCGCAAGCTGCGTCCCAGGCGAGTGATCGCGGACGCCAAGTACGCGACCGCCACCAACATTCGGACGCTGGAGGGGGCGGGCATCCGGGCCTATGTTCCGCTGCCGGAATGGGACAAGTCCTCATCGCGCTTCAAACGCGCGGCGTTCACCTACGAGCCCGCCGAGGGCGTCTACCGGTGCCCACAGGGGGAGCCGCTGCGCTTGAGGTGGACCGACTGCAAGGGAGAGCAGTGGCTGTATCGCGCACGAGCTTCAGCCTGTAATGCCTGTCCCGTGAAGGAGCAGTGCACCACCAGCAACCAGGGACGCCTGATTCGTCGCGCGTTCCCTGAGGAATACCTGGAGCGCGTCCAAGGGTATCGCGACACGCCCGCCTTCAAGCGGGCGATGCGCAAGCGCAGCATTTGGGTCGAGGGGTTGTTCGCCGAGGCCAAGCAGTGGCACGGCTTACACCGGTTTCGGCTGCGTGGTCTAGCGAATGCGAACATCCAGGCGCTGCTCGTCGCTGCCGGCCAGAACCTCAAGCGCTGGCTCCAGGCCACTGGCCGAGGGCGACGCGGGTTCCCAAGCGCCGCCGTTGCGCCGCCTGGAGCACCCGGGGGCCCCGCGAACAGGAAGCCAGCAGCTGTGAACCCGAGTTCGTCGCCATCGGCACCCCACTGACGCTTCCCTTTTTCACCGGGCCGAGCCGTTTGTGAGACATGACAGCGGCTGTCGATTAGCGACGGGAATGGTGTCTCAAAAAGGGTGCCTACGCCACCCGCGTATCGCTTCCCTGGCCACCGGGCTTGTCGTCGACCACCTTCGTAGGGAAGCTTTCCGTCGAGAAGCCGCCGGTGTGGACCAGGGGTTCCTGGGTGTGGTTGACCCATCGATGCGGCACGCCGGACGGGATCACGACAACGTTCTCGTGACCGACCGGAACGCTAGCCAAAGCTCCGGAGGAAGAACGGTGCCTCGTACGCGGGGCGGAACCCGACAGCCTCGTACGCCCCCTGTGAGGCGGCGTTGTTGCTTTCGGCATTGACGTCCATCCGATCAGCGCCGTGCGCCCTCGCCCGCCGGAGTCCCTCTAACAACAGCGCGCGTCCCAGGCCCGTGCGCTGGAACGCGGGGAGGACGCCCAGCGGTTCGACCTGTGCCACTCTGCGCCCGCCGAGCGATGGCGTGATCCAGCAGACGCAGAACCCGACCAGCGTGCCATCCGGCGCAATCGCGACGAGGTCCAACGCGGGCACGTACTGCGGGTCGCGGAGGGTCGCCCGCCGCCAATCCGCGGTCATGTTCGCGGTCCCGAAGGCGGCGCGGTGCGCGGCCACGTAGGCGTCGACCTCGCGCTCGCCCGCCAATGACCGCACGACGAACCCTGGAGGAGGTTCGGGCTCGGGAATCGGCTGGTCGAGGTCGCGGATCAGGTGGACATAGCCCCAGTTTTCGCGGGCAAAACCGGCCCGTTCGATCGCCGCGATGCGCGCGCTGTCGCGCTCACGTGCGCTCACATAGAAGGGCAGGCGCCCGTCGCGGCCGGCGGCCTCGGCCTCCAAGCGTGCGCATGCCCAGGTGAGCACGGCCGACTCCAGTTCGGCCGTGCGCGCATCGGGGCGCACCACGTAATCGAGACAGTGCCAGGAGGGGAACTGCAGGGCGGCCCAGGCAACCAACTCGCCGTCGGCGTCCTCCCAGAGACGCACCCGCTCGGGCACTCTTGCCGACGGCGAGGTCAGCCGCCAGGGCAGGTCCGCCACATGGAGGGCATCGCCCAGCGTGGTGGCGGCAAGGTCGTACATCCTGCCGAAATTGCGCTCTCCTGCGGACGGGCGCGCCGTGACGTAGGGATTGGGGGTCATGGTGATCTCCTTCGAGCATCCGGGACGGTTGAGGGCACGAGACGCCGCCGCTGTGGCGGTGCGGACTCGCGACCGACCGATTCGCCGTTCAGTCGTTGTCGACGGATGCTAGATCACCATCGGAGAAGGTCCCCCTAAAAGATGGATGGTTGGCCATTGTGGTCAGGGTAGCACAGTCGATCGAACGCCCACTATGCAGGACGTGTGGCGGCGATCGGCAGCCGGCCCATTCCTGTGTTGGATCATCACCGAAGTATCACCACTCCTGGCCGCGGACGCGGAAGCCAGTTTTGAGACGGGATCTCGCTGTCTCAAAAGCGAGCCAGCGTGTTGAAAAAGGGTGGCGGGGTTGCGATCCGGAGGAGAGCCGACTTTCGGATCCTCGGCTGCGCCTCGTTCATCTCGGCGAGGTGGCGAGCGGTTTCGCCGGCGGCAGGACCACCCCGGCGGCCCCGTTCGGCCGGGGGCGTCGCCCCCAGCCCGCCCGGCTCAGCAACCGCTGCAGGTTTTGGCCCGCCGCGATCGGCAGCGCCTCGCCGTTGACCTTGGGCAGTCCCCGCAGCCGGAAGCGGCGCAACCCGTGCCAGTCCTTGGCCTCGGCGACGGGCGGTTCCACCCAAACCTTCCGTTTCCGCATCGCTTTCGCGTAGGGCTCCGTCGCGCGGTAGCCGCGCACCCGCTCCAGGTCGGGCTCGTCAAGACTGCGCCCGACCCGTCGCCCCCGCTGGGAGGTCGTGCATTGGGCGCGGAGGGAGCAGGCGGCGCAGGCCGCCGCCGGTGCCTCGTAGACCCGCCGCCGCGTGGTCTCGCACAAAGAGATGAAGCGCAGGACTTGCTCCCCGGGGCAGCGGTCGGCGTCGGCCGCCGCGTCGTCGGCGAAGTCCGTGTCCGCGAACAGGCCGGGGCGGCGGCCCGCCTCCGAGCGCGGGACGTAGGCGCGGATGCGCTGGCCCTCGATGGCGACGACGTTCTCGGCGGTGCCGTACTTGCTGTCGCCGGTGACCTGCCGCGGATGGGGTTTCCAGCGGAAGCGCGCCCGCCACAGCAGGTCCAGGGGCGGTTGGTTGTCCCGCACCTCGGCCGGCGTCACCAGGACGGTCAGCACGATCCGCGCCTTGCCGCCGGCGACGACGTAATGGTCGTGGTAGCCGAGGTCGGCGCCGCCCCCGGTCGGCCGCAGCGGGGAGGCGTCGGGATCGGTCGTGCTGGCCCAGAAATCGGCGACGCGGCGGTAGGGACCGCTCGTCCGGCTGCGGTCGGGGCGTCCGGCCTCCCCGATCCGGTCGTGCCGAGCGGCGGCCACCGCGGCGAGGTCGGCCCGGGCAGCAGCCGGCAGCGCGCGGGGCAGCGGCGTCGGGGGCGGGAGCCCGGCGTCCTCCTCGGGATCGCCTGCTTCGTCCCGGCGATCACCGTCTGACGGCATGCCGGGCACCGATCCGGGGAAGCGGCCGGCCACGTGGGTCTCGACCGCGAAGCGCGGGCGGAGCGAGGCGTGCGCGGCGTTGCCCCCAACGTCGGTCGAATCGACGTAGGGTTCTTCTCCCCAGACCAACCCCGCCGCGACGCACTGCGCGACGACCGCCTCGAAGAACCGCCGGAAGACCGCCACCCCGTACCGCTCGCGGATGCGGGTGAGGCTGGCGTGGTCGGGCAGCGATTCGGTCAGGTCGTAGCCGAGATACCAGCGCAGGCCGAGCCGGTCGGCGGCAACGCGCAGCGGTTGGCGTTCGGAGCGTAAGCCCTCGAAGAACAGGATCAACTGCGTCTTAAAGAAGACGACCGGGTCGATGGAGGGGCGGCCGATGCCGGCGTCGGCGCCGCGCACCAACTCGCGGACGAAGGCGAGGTCGAGGGTTCGCTCCAGGTGCCGGTAGACGTGGTCCGGCGGGACCAGCTCCTCCGGCGACACGGGCGGCAGCGGGCCAAACGCCCGCTCCTTGCTCCCATCATGGCCTTCTGCTCCGTCGGCATCGCGGGTCAGCCGAAGGAGCGGCATCCTCGCACCGCAGCGGGGCCCTTTTCAACACGCTGGGACGTTTGTGCGACAGGCCGAGGCGTGAGCGGGGCGCGGTTTCGGCCGACGCATCTCACGCGATGTCAGGATTTTGCGCCTCCGTCACGACGGGCGCCCTGGCGCCGTAGCGACCGACCCGGCCGCGGTGATCGTCAACCCCTGCGCATATCAGATCGGGCCAGCCCGTGCAGGTAATCGACGAGCCTGCTATAGTGTTGTCCTTCGTTTTGCCTTGATGTAAGCGGGGTTCCCTCTGGCGGGGCGATTCGGTCACGGTTGTGACGGCGCGCCGGGAGGACGCCATGGCGGCCACGCGCATGAAGCGATTCCGCCCGGATTCCGTGCCCGTCGCGCTGACGTCGTTGATCGGACGCGAGCGTGAGGTGGCGGCGATCCGTGCCCAGCTGCTGGGGCGCGGTGGTGTCCGCCTGCTCACCCTGACCGGTCCGGGTGGGGTGGGGAAGACCCGCCTCGCCCTTCGGATCGCCGCGGAGGGCCGGGAGGGCTTTGCCGATGGTGTCGCATTCGTGGCCCTCGCGTCGTTCCGCGATGCGGCCCTCGTGCCTGTCGCCGTGGCCCAGGTGCTCGGCGTCCGGGCGACGCGTGGGCAGCGGCCGACCGACGCCCTCCGGGTGGCCCTGCGGGAGCATGCCGCGCTCCTTGTCCTCGACAACTTCGAGCACGTCGCCGACGCCGCCCCGCTCGTCTCCGATCTGCTGGCCGCGTGCCCGCACCTGGTGATCCTTGCCACCAGTCGGGCGCCGCTTCGCGTCTCCGGGGAGCACGAGTTTCCGGTGCTCCCGCTGGCGGTGCCCGAATCGGACTGCCCGCCATCGCCCGACTCGCTGGTCGACTATCCCGCGGTGAGGCTGTTCGTCGAACGGGCGCGCGCCGTCGATCCGACCTTCGTCCTGACCCCCGAGACCGGCCCCGCGGTGGTAGCGGTCTGCCAGCGCCTCGACGGGCTGCCGCTCGCCATCGAGTTGGCGGCGGCACGGACCAAGCTCCTGTCTCCGCCCGCCATGCTGCCCCGTCTTGCGCGGCGCCTGCCCCTGCTCGTCGGCGGGCCACGCGACGTGCCGGCGCGCCTCCAGACCATGCGCGCCGCCATCGCCTGGGGCCACGACCTGCTGCCTCCCGACGTCCAGGTGCTCTTTCGCCGCCTGGCGGTCTTCGCCGGCGGCTTCACGCTGGAGGCGGCGGAGGCGGTTGCCCAGGGCACGGGCGACGACTCCTCGGAGGTCGTCGATGGGGTCGCGGCGTTGGTGGATGCGAGCCTGCTGCGTCGGCTCGACGGAGCGGGCGGCGCGCCGCGCCTCACGATGCTCGAGACGATCCGCGAGTACGCGCTGGAGCAGCTGGCGGCGAGCGGCGAAGGACCCGAGGTGCACCGCGCCCACGCGACCTATTTCCTCCGCCTGGCGGAGGCGGTTGAGGACGGGCGAACCGGGTCGGGACGTCCGATGTCCAGCGTCTCCCTTGGAGTCGAGCGGGCAAACCTGCGGGCCGCGCTCGGCTGGCTGCGCGACCACGGCGACGTGCGGGGGGCGCTCCGCCTCGGTGGGGCGCTGTGGCCCCTCTGGCTCGACCTTGGCGAGATCGCCGAGGGCCGACTGCAACTGGCGTCCTCCCTTGCGCTCCCCGGAGCGTCGGAAGATCGGGTTGCCTGGGCGAAGGCCAGTGCCGTCCTCGGTGCGCTTGCGCAGGCCCAAGGAGACCACAACCAGGCGGTCCGATTCAGCAACGAGGCGCTGGCCGCTTTCCAGGAGCGCTCCGATGCCCGGGGAGCAGCGTGTGCCTTGACCACCCTGGGATTGGACGCGATGGTCCAGGGAGAGTACGACCGGGCAACGCGCTTGCTCGATCGCGCGTGGTTGCAGTTCCGCGGCGTCGGCGACCCCCGTGCCGGGACCTGGGCGCTCCGTCACCTCGCCACCGTCGCGATTCGGCGCGGCGACATCGTCCGGGCCCAGGCCCTTGCCGAGGACGGCTTGGACGTCGCCCGTGCCGCCGGCACCGATCTGGACATCGCCCGGCTGCTGCACACGCTGGGCGTGGCGACCGCAGTCCGCGGCGACGTCGCCCGGGCGACGAAGCTGTGGGAGGAGAGCCTCGCACTGTACCGACGGACGGAGAACGAGTGGGGAGTCGCCGACGCTCTGGCGAGCCTGGGCGACGCGGCGCATGAGGGCGGCGACCCGGGCCGTGCGATCGCCCTGCTCGAGGACAGTCTTGGTCGCTTTCGCCGCATCGGCGATCCAGAAGGAACCGCCTTCTTGCTCAGCCGGCTGGCGCGTGCGCGGCGGACGACGGGCGACGTGGACGCGGCCATTCGTGACCTACAGGAGGGGTTGGCGCTGGCGCGGCAGCACAACACCAAGTCGTCCGCGATCGCTTGCCTGCTCATCTTGGGAGCGGTGGCGCTCGATCGCGGGGACCAGGGTCAGGCGGAGGCGGCGTGGGGGGAGGCGCTGACCTTGGCCACGGACGTGGGCGATCGCCGGGCCGCCGCCGCCGGGATCGAGTGGTGCGCGCACCTTGCTGCCGCTCGGGGCCGGGTCTGGAGCGGTGCGACCCTGCTCGGGGCGGCGGAGGCACTGCGTGCTGCCCTCGACACGCCGACGCCGCCCGCGGATCTCGCGGAGCACGACGTGCTCCGCGCTCGCCTGCGGGAGCGTCTTGGGGACGCGTCGTTCGCCGTGGCGTGGGCGACAGGCCGGGCGCTGGGACTCGAGGCGGCTGTCGCCGAGGCCCGGGCTGCCATGGCGCAGGCGGCCCCGCCGGCCGCGCCTCGATTGGACCCCAGGGACTGGACGCTGACAGCGCGCGAGAGAGAGGTCCTCGGCCTCCTTGTCGCGGGCCGCACTGACAAGCAAATCGCCGAGACGCTCCTCGTCAGCATGCGCACGGCGACGACCCACGTGACGCACATCCTCGCCAAGCTCGGTGTGGCCAACCGGACCGAGGCCGCCACCATCGCGCTGCGTTTGGGCCTCGTCGAACGCGGTCAGTGGATTCCGGGTCATGCCGCGGTGGAGGGCTGGTCCGTCTGATTCGCCTCGTGCCAGGCGAGAGAATCGGCGGCGGTTGTCCTTCGTTTGCACGACGCACCGTGGCGGCCTAGGTGGGATAGTGTCCGCGCCCGAGCCGATGCCTACCGCACCAATCGGTGCGGCAGACAGGCACCACGCGGATTCGCCCGACCGCAGCGCCCGCCACGGGTGTCGAGTGGGTCGGCGGCGTTGGTCGCCGCTGGTCGCTGGGTCAGCGTGGTGCTCCGGGGGAGGGATGCGGCCGACGTGGGGACACCGCGATGCGACAGGTGGTCTACGCGATGCGATTCGAAGGTCGGGCCGATCCGCTCGGACCGGACGGCAAGGTGCTGAAGGCGACCGCTGCATCCCCCAGCACCGCCGTCACCTCCGCCGTTGGCCGCGACGGATTGGATGGCCGGGTGGAAGCGATCGTCGGCGACCGGGCCACTTTCGAGTCGGAGATGACGTTCACCGGCAGGAATGCGTATCTCGAGCACGGCTGGATCGCCTTCGGCAATCGGCACCGCCTCCACTTCGTGACCGTGGGGAGCGGATACCTCGGCCCTGGTCCCGACCCGACGCGCCAACACGGGAGCGCCACGTGGCGGATCGAGGGCGGAGATGGCCAATTCGCCGACGCCAGCGGCCTGATCACGTCCAACCTGATCGTCGGTCCGGAGGACGGGATCACGAGCCACCACTGCGGCGTCATCTTCCTGCCGTAGCGGGCGGGAGCGCGCACTCCGCAGGCGGGAGATCAGACCTCGTCTACAGCTAGAGGCGCCTCCCCCTCCAAATGAGGCGGATGGCCGGGGCGAGCCGGCCCGCGCGCGTGCCGTGGCAGCAAGCCCAGGGCGACGAGGCCGCCGAGGTTCCGCAGTCCGGCACTCGCGCTCAACACAGGCGCGAGCCCGATGTCATCCCCGAGCACGCCCCCGGCCCCAAAGCCGATCAGCAACGCGACGCCCTGGACGGCGCCCAAGGCTCCGAACACGCGCCCGCGGTAGGCGTCGGCCGCCTGCGCCTACACCAGCGTTTGTCTCCCCGCGCCGGAGGCCACGACCGGGAAGCCGGCGAGGAGCA
>JAXDKI010000184.1:0-7868 GCA_034667245.1 Thermomicrobiales bacterium
GTGGTTCCGCAAGGAGCTCCCGGTCGAGGGCGACGGCTGGTGGCGCAAAACCGGCGACTGGATCGTCGACGAGCACCTCTATCCCAACGGTCTCGAAGAGCTGAGCGATGCCTGCCGCGACCACGGCCTCGGCTTCGGCATCTGGTTCGAACCCGAGGCAGTTGGCGTCAACGCCTGGGTACGGCGCAACCACCCCGAGTGGCTGCACGCCGTGGGCGGCAGGGAGACACCCTCCGACGAACGCGCCATCCTCCACCTCGGCGTCCCGGAGGCACGCGCCTTTATCCGCGACCGCATCCTCGACGTCCTCGGTCGCACCGGTGCCGTCTGGATGAAGTGGGACTTCAACACCGACCTCGACCAGGGTGGCTGGGCGCCGGGTCTCCCCGACCACCTCACCGCCCACGATCCGCTCATCGCCCACTATCAAGGTCTCTACCAGCTCCAGGACGACATCCGGGCCGCCCTCCCCAACCTGACCCTCGAGATGTGCGCCGGCGGCGGCAGCCGGATGGACGGCGCCCTCTTGTCCCACGCCCACGTCAACTGGATGAGCGATCAGACCCAGGCGCTGGTCAACCTCGCCATCCACTTCGGCAGCCACCTCGCCCATCCCGCCATCGAATGCAACAACTGGCTCGTCGAGTGGCCGCCCCACGACGCCCTCCACCAACGCCAGTGGACCGACGACCGCGGCGACCTCGCCTTCCGCACCCGGGTCGCGATGCTCGGCACCTTCGGCATCAGCGCCCCCCTCGACCGCTGGTCGAGCGACGACCTCGCCGTCGTCCGCCGGCACGTCGACTGGTACAAGCGCCACGTCCAGCCGCTCCTCCAGACCGGCGACGAATACTTCCTCACCGATCCCCCGCCACTCGACGGCAACGGAGACTGGGCCGCCATCTGGTACGCCGCCAAGGAAGCCGACCGCGGCGCCCTCTTCGCCTTCCGCCTGGGCCGAGGCAGAGCCGAGCAGTCCTTCGCTCTACCCGGTCTCGACCCGGCCGCGACCTACCGCGTGACCCCGTTCGACGGCGCGGCCGAGCAGCAGACCGGCAAGGAGTTATTCGCCGGTCTCACCATCGCGGCCGCGGAGCCGTATCGGTCGGTCCTGATCGCCGTGGAGAGGACCTGAGATGAGCGAGCAGACTCCCACAATCCGTGCTCCGCCGTGCGACGGCCGGATGCCTAACCCCGGTCGGGGAGGGCACAGGTCCCTCCCCTACGAAGTTCGCACACCCCCACGTCCGACGTGATCGGTACCGTCAGCACAGAAGAGACGGAGGAGAACAATGAAGCGGATTCACCGTTTTCCTGCCCTAACCGCGGTCACGATCCTCCTACTGGTCATGGCCGCGACGGGTGCGGCATCGCACGTCCGCGCCCAGGACCCTGCCTACGAGCAGGGCGAATTGCGCGTCTACGTCTGTTGCGCCTCGGGAGAGGCCGACCTGGCCATCCGCGAGCAGATCAACAAGGCGTTTGAGGCAGCCCATCCCGGTGTCACGGTCAAGCAGGAAGTCCTGCCGGCCAACACCAACTACTTCGAAAAGCTGCAAACCATGATCGCCGCCGGCGACACCCCCGACGTCTTCGACATGTGGGAGGGTTTCGTCCAGCCGTATGCCGAGGCCGGCCACCTGCTGGCGCTCGACCCCTACATGCAACCCGGCGGATTGACCAAAGACCAGTTTGACCCCCAGATTCTGGAGCTCAACAGCTGGAATGGACAGCTCTACTCGCTGCCGATCGAGTACGTCCCCTATCCCGCCGCCCTCTTCTACAACCCCAAGCTCTTCCAGGAAGCCGGCCTCCAGCCGCCCGACGCGACCTGGACCTGGACCGAGCTCCGCGACGCCGCGATCAAGCTGACCAAGAGCGACGGCGGCGACACGCAGCAGTGGGGACTCCTCTACGACTACGCCTTCTACCCGCAATGGCTGAGCTGGATCTGGTCCAGCGGCACCGACTTCTTCAACGCCGACCAGACCAAGTGCAATCTCACCGATCCCGCCGCCGTGAGCGCCCTCCAGTTCTGGGCGGACCTCGTCAACAAGGACAAGGTCGTCCCACCGCCGGGCGTCGTCGAATCGTTCCAGGGCGTCGCCAACGGCTTCAAGGCGGGCAACGTGGCCATGTACTTCGGCGCCGGCTGGGACCCGCCAGGATTCGACGCCGTCCCCGACCTCCAGTACGGCATGGCGCCCCTGCCGAAGAGTCCCACCGGCGGTCAATCAACCTACCTGATGAACCTCACCTGGGGTATCTCC
The DNA here is from genome assembly GCA_034667245.1 of Thermomicrobiales bacterium. GTDB lineage: Bacteria > Chloroflexota > Chloroflexia > Thermomicrobiales > UBA6265 > DATBFX01. The sequence continues at coordinate 2,271 of JAXDKI010000184.1, forward strand.
GCCAAGACCGAGATGCCACGCACCGCCTGGGAGTACGCCCGCTACTTCGCCACCGAAGGCGAGCGCCTGCGCCTCGAGTCCATATCTTCCGTCCCATCCTATCTCCCGCTCGCCAGCGAATGGTTGACCCCGGAGAAGGAAGCGAAGGGCTACCAGCTCTACCTCGACGGCGTCCAACACGCCAACGTCCCCGGCGCCGGCGCCAAGTGGGAGAAGATCTCCGTCATCGCCCAGTCCGAGCTCGATCTCCTCTTCGCCGGCGATGCCTCCGCCGAAGACGTCGCGAAACGCATCTGCACCCAGGTCGACCGCGAGCTCGCCAGATAACCACCTCGTAGGAGCGCACGGCCGTGCGCCCGGCAAATCATCGACGGGGTCGTCGGTGGCCGGGTGCACGGCCCTATCCCCAACCACGACCGCCGGAGGGAAAGATGCAGACGCCCATCTTGACCACCCGACCAAGACGGCACACTCTGCCAATCCCTGCCCTCAAGGGCGCACGCCGCGAGGCCGTCTTCGGCTACCTCTTTATCTCCCCCTGGATCGTCGGCTTCCTCGCCCTGCAGCTCGGACCGATGCTCGCCTCGCTCGGGATCAGCCTGACCGACTGGACCCTCCTCGATCCGCCCCACTACATCGGTCTCGACAACTACCGACGCATCGCCGACGATCCCCTCTTCGTCAAATCCCTGCGAGTCACCGCCACCTACACCTTCATCAGCGTCCCCTGCGGCGTCGTCCTCGCGCTCCTGATCGCCTCGTTGCTGAACCGAACCGTTCGCGGCATCTCCTTCTTCCGAGGCCTCTTCTACCTCCCGGTCGTCGTCACCGGCGTCGGGACCGCCGTCGTCTGGGACTGGGTCTTCAACCCCGAATACGGCATCCTCAACTCCCTCCTCTCACTGATTGGCGTCGAGGGACCGGGTTGGCTCTCGAGCACCACCTGGGCGCTCCCGGCCATGATCATCATCAGCTTTTGGGGCATAGGCGGCGCGGTTGTCGTCTTCCTCGCCGCCCTCCAGGGCGTCCCGCGCTCCCTCTACGAGGCGGCGATGATCGACGGCGCCGGTCGCCTCTCGCTCTTCTGGAACGTGACCGTACCGATGGTCTCGCCCGCCATCCTCTTCAACACCATCATCGCCGTCATCGCCTCCTTCCAGGCCTTCACCTATGCCTATGTCCTGACCGAGGGGCGGGGAAGCCCCGCCTATTCAACCCTCTTCTACGTCCTGTACCTCTATCAAAACGCCTTCCGCTGGTTCGACATGGGCTATGCCTCGGCCCTCGCCTGGATCCTCTTCCTGATCATCATCTCCTGCACGTTGCTCCTCCTCCGCCTCTCCCGCCCCTACGTCCATTACGAAGGAGCAACCCGGTGAAGCTCAAGGAACCGCACCTCCTCTCCCCCCAGCCCGTCCGTCGCGAGCACCGCGCCCGGCAGAACGGTAAGCAACTCCTGGGGAGTGCCCTTGTTTACGCGACCCTGTCCGTCCTCGGCCTGATCGTCGCGCTGCCCTTCCTTTGGACTCTCACCACCGCGCTCAAGGTTCCGGGCACGACCTACCGCTTCCCCCCGGAGTGGATTCCCAGCCCGGCCACGCTGCGGAACTTCCCGAAGGTCTTCGACCTCATCCCCTTTTGGACCTTCCTCCGCAACAGTCTCCTCGTCACCTCGATCGCGATGATCGGCGAGCTCCTCTCGGCCTCGCTCGTCGCCTACGGCTTCGCCCGTTTTCGCTTCCCCGGCCGCAACGTCCTCTTCGTCGTCGTCCTGACGACGATGATGATCCCCTACCCGGTGACGATCGTTCCCAGCTTCATCCTCTTCCGCCAGCTCGGCTGGGTGAATACCTTCCTGCCGCTGACCGTCCCCGCCTTCCTCGGCCCCGCCTTCTCGATCTTCCTCCTCCGCCAGTTCTTCCTGACGATCAGCCGCGACCTCGACGACGCCGCCAAGCTCGACGGCGCTTCCGAGCTCCGCATCTTCTGGGAGATCATCCTCCCCCTCTCGAAACCGGCCCTCGCCACGATCGCCGTCTTCTCCTTCGTCGCCAACTGGAACGACTTCCTCAACCCCCTCATCTACCTCAACGACACCGATAAATACACCCTCGCCCTCGGCATCAACTTCCTCCGCCAGGCCCGCTCCGTCGTCACCGACCCCGCTATCCAAATGGCCGGCACCCTCCTCTATCTCCTCCCCCCCATCGTCCTCCTCTTCGCCGCCCAACGCTACTTCGTCCAAGGCATCGTCACCACCGGCATGAAGGAATGAAACGGCCGATCGTTGCCGTCACCAAGACGAGGCCGCGGACATTGAGCGGCGTTCGGACTCGTAGGGGCGCTGCTTGCTGCGCCCGGCACGGGAAGGACGCGTTCTTGCCCTTCAGCCGGGCGCACCGCCGTGCGCCCCTACGGCGATACCTCCATTGATTGATGGCAAACCCTAACCCATCGTGGCAGGTCAGGATCAGACCGGATCCACCAGCAGGACATCACTCACCCCCGCCCCCATCGTCCGCCCCAACCCCACGCCCATCAACCTCTCTCCCAACACCTCCCAACGCTCGCCGCTCACGCCCGACGTCACCCGATACGCCCGCTCCGGCTCCAACCCGAAAAGCCGAAGCACAAACTGCTCGCCCTGCGCACCCGCCGGTTGGAAAAGAAACACCACACCGGTATCGGTACCCGGCTGGTGCACCTGCAGACCGTCCCACCCTGCCCCGTCCGGCTTCCGGAGGTGATAGACCCGCGCATCCCGAAACCGCGGACGAATCCGCTTGTACAGCGCGATGTTCCGCTTGGCCGTCGCGATGTCGTCCACGCCCCAGGCTGTCATCTGATCCATCAGGATCCACGGCCCGCCGATCATCGACGAGTGGCAAGCCATGTCGGTCGGCCGCTCCTCCATGTAGTTGTCGCAGAACCGGAGCGGGAACGGATAGCTCGCGCCGTAGAGCGCCTGACGCCGCGCCAGCGCATCGCGCAGCACCGGCCCGTCGCTCGTGATCGACGTATCGTGGAGCTGAACCATCGCGTACGTCATGATCCGGCCCCCACCCTGGCAGTTCTCGATCACCAACCGGGGGTGGGCCGCGCGCACGCGCCGCAACACCTCGTTGTACCCCTCCGCGCTGTGATACCCACCCGGATCGGGAGCATGGAGATGCTTCGGATGCGTGCACGGCGTGATCAACTCGAAGTCGTGTACCAGATAATCGAGACCATATTCATGAACCACCCGGATCACTTCGGCCGTGACCCACTCCCGCACCACCGGCTCCGCCAGACAGAGCGCCCGACTCTTGAAACTCCCCCAGTCATCGGGATAGGCGCGCCAATCGGGATGCTCGCGCAACACGGGACTGTCCACTCCCGCGTTGGCAAATCCCATCCAGGCGCCGAGCTTCATCCCTCGTTCGTGCACCAGCTGCCGCAACTCCGGCAACGGCGGCATCCTTTCTCCGAACGCCACCCAATCCCCGACGTCGCGCGCCCACCCGTAGTCGGCAACGAACACCTCGACCCCGATCTCCGCCGCCAGATCGAGACACCGCAGCAAACTCCCCGGATCGAGATCCCAGGCATACCCCCACGAGTTGAACATCACGTACGGGAAGTCATCGTCGGGCGGCGCCGGTGCAAGGTGACGCTCCACCAGCGCATGCGTCACCTGCGCCGAGGCGTCCCAACCATCCTCAAACAACGCCACAAAAGCCCCCGGACTCCGCCACTCCTCCCCCGGCCCAAGCCGGACATTGACGTCGTCGATCGGTGCCGCCACCAGCCGAACGCCCCGCCGCGCACTCTCCCGCTTTCCCCACCTCTCCGCCCCGGCCGTTCGCGCCGCATCGAAGACCCGAAACTCGGCCGCCCCATCGTACTCAAGACCCGCTGCAACGCCTGCACCTTCCCGTGCCAGCGCCAGCCACGCACACCCCTCCTGATACGCCCCCACCCCGAGCCGCACCGCGTCACCCGCCAACAACGTCCTCTCGCGGAGCGCAAAGTTCGCATCCCCAGGTTCCCACCGATCTTTGCGATGGCCCGCAAACGCGTCCACCGACAAGAGATCGAGCGGCGCAACAGCGGGGTCGCAATCGAATGCCAAATCGAGCAGGTGATACCGCCCGATCTCCACCAACTCGGCGCCCTCGTTCCGCACCCGCACCCACCGACGGAGCACGGGCAGATCCCTCGCCAGCCAGATCGACTCCGTCACCACCAACAAGCCACTCGACGTCGTCAACTCACTGTCAATATCTAACTGCACAGACCGCTCACCCTCTTGGGTGTTCCAGGAACGGAGATTCCACAATCGCTCATCCAGCCGTTCCCCAGCCAGCGTAAGGAACGTCACCGGATGCCCCTGCACCAACGGCCACTCGAGTCCAGACTCTCCATCCATCAACGAAACGATCGACACCCCGCCGGGACCAAACCCGACCTCTGCCCTCGCCCCCGCCGTTGTCAGGCGCCAACGCGGTTGGGGAACCGCCGTAAACTCCACCCCCGCATGGTCTTCAGCCACCCGCCACCCCCATTCCCCGAGCTGGTGCTGTTGGGACTCGGATCGTCCGGCCATGTTCACAAGTTCGCCAACGGTGCCCTTCCGACGCCGGCTCCGCGCAAGCTCATCGCAACAATTGACCCCCACCGCGGCCAATGCTACGATCCCGCCTCTCGCCTATCTGACCAGGTATCGCCACGATGAACGATACGCCAGCAGAATCTGCCGTCAAGACCCCGGTGTGCGGCCCCGCATGACCGTCCACTTCGACCCCCACTGGTCCTACCGAGGCTTCCAGGCGCTCGTCTTCGAAAACGCCCTCCTCCGCGCCGTCATCCTCCCCGAGTTGGGTGCCAAGATCTGGTCTCTCGTCCTCAAACCCGCCGATCGCGAGATGCTCTGGCACAACCCGCGCCTCCCACCACGCCTCGCTCCCTTCGGCGCCCGCTACGACGACTGGTTCTGCGGCGGCTGGGACGAACTCTTCCCCAACGACGCCCCCGTCACCATCGGCGGCGAGCCCTATCCCGACCACGGCGAGCTCTGGAGCATGCCCTTCGCCTGGGACCTCGTCACCTCCACCCCGTCCGAGGTCACCATCCGCCTCCATCGAACCGGCGTCGTCACCCCCACCCAGGCCGAAAAGTGGCTCACCCTTCGCCGCGACGAGTCCCTGCTTCGCATCCGCTACGCCTTCGCCAACGACGGCCCCGTGCCCCTCGACTTCCTCTGGAAACTCCACCCCGCCCTCGCCATCGGCCCCGACTCCCGTATCGACCTCCCCGCCGGCCGCGTCATCCACGCCGACGGCTATCAGGAAGGATTCGCCGAGCCGGCATTCATCTGGCCCCACACCCACGATCCCGCCGGCCAACCGATCGACATGCGACGCATCCCACCACCGACCGCCGCCACCGCCCACTTCTATCACGCCGTCGAGCTCACCGACGGCTGGTGTGCCCTGACCGATACTCGCGACCGCGTCGGCTTCGGCCTCGCCTTCGACCCCGCCATCCTCTCCTCCGTCTGCATCTTCGGCGCCTACGGTGGCTGGCGCGGTCTCTACACCACCATCCTCGAACCTT
>JAXDKI010000185.1:0-4543 GCA_034667245.1 Thermomicrobiales bacterium
AGCATCCGCCGCCGGCTGAGACGACCAGACGATCTCGACGTGTCCATGCTCACGACCTCCTCCTCCCGTCCTTCGATCGGCGAGCCGTTTCGTGGGATTCGATATCGCGCCGCCGACGGCAAAGCCGCCGGCAAGCATTGGTCGCGAATGTAGGAAATCTGTTTTTCTTTGCGCGGCGATGCTACACCTGCGGATCCCGTGTGTCAAAACGAACAAACTGGCATTGAGTCGTTTGGATGGCTGTCATCAAGCCACCGTGCCGCCGTTTACTCCGTCCGCGTTGGAGGTTCAGCGACTCCCGTGCGCTGGGGCGGCGGAGCCTGTCGGGGTTCGCGGTGTCCTGCTCAGCTCCCCATGCCGCCCTCCGGCTTTAGGTCGTCGAGAACGCGTAGACGGTAGTCGAGTTGAACTCCTGGCCGGGCTGGAGGACGGTCGACGGGAAGTTCGGCTGGTTCGGCGAGTCGGGGTAGTGCTGGGTCTCGAGCGCGAGGGCGTCGCCCTGCCGGTAGACGTTGCCCGATGGGCCGACCAGCGTGCCGTCGAGGAAGTTCCCGGAGTAGAACTGGATACCGGGTTCCGTCGTGGAGATCTCCAGCTTGCGCCCGCTGTCCGGCTCGACCAGCGTGGCGGCCGGGATCAGGGACGTGTCGTCGGGACCCGAACGGTCCAGCACGAAGTTGTGGTCGTAGCCGCGACCAAGGACGAGTTGCTCGTACCCCTCGCGAATGCGCTCACCGATGGAGTGCGGCGTGGTGAAGTCGAGCGGCGTGCCGGCGACGGGGGCAATCTCGCCGGTCGGGATCAGCGCCGCGTCGACCGGGGTGTAGTTGGCGGCGTTGAGCTGGAGCTCGTGGTGTTCGACGGTGCCGCTGCCCTCGCCGGCGAGGTTGAAATACGTGTGGTTCGTCAGGTTGACGACCGTCGTCTTGTCGGTCGTCGCGTGGTAGTCGATCCGGATCTCGTCGTTGTCGGTCAGCGTGTAGGTGACGTCGACCGTCAGTGTCCCGGGATAGCCTTCCTCGCCGTCCGGGCTGACGCGGCTCAGCTTGAGTGCGGGGCCGTCGGCGCTCGCCACCTCCTCGGCGTCCCAGACGTACTTGTCGAACCCCTTCTCGCCGCCGTGGAGGTGGTTGGTGCCGTTGTTGAGCGCCAGGAAGTAGCGCTCGCCCTCCAACGTAAAGGTGCCACGGGCGATCCGGTTGGCGTAGCGCCCGGTGATGCATCCGAAGTAGGGGTTCATGTCGACGTAGTCGTCGAGGTTGTCGAACCCGAGCGCGACGTTCGCGATGTTCCCATCCCGGTCGGGCACGTCGATCGCTTGGATGATCCCGCCGTAGGTGATGATCTTGACGGTCATGCCGCCGGCGTTGGTCAGGGTGTAGAGGTCGACCGCCTGTCCCTCGACGCTGCCGAACGGCTCCTTGGTGATTCCCGACGTTGGTGCCGGGCTCCCGTCGGCCACCGGGGTGGCGCTCGTCTGGGCCAGAGTTACGGCACTCGTTGGGGTAATCAATAGGGCAACCAGGACGACGGTGCCGAGAAGTGCCGCGATGCGGCCACGTCGATTTCGGGCGGGGACCATAGCCGTCTGCCTCCCTTCCTGTCACGGAACGCCAATCGTCGAATCCGCTCGTGCGCGCACAGTTTGGTTGGGAAACATGTATTTTGTGAGCAACGCCATGCTACAGGTCTTGATAATCCATGTCAAGATGAGAAAAAATACGAAGAATAGTTTAGAAACAATGAGGTTTCGGTGGCTGATTGGTGCGGGGTACAAGAGGCAAGCGCCGGTGATTCGACTCCCCCGGCCCGTCGGCCTCTATCCCGTCGGCGTACGCGCGACGGGATGGTCGGAGGATCCGAGGTGCTCCGCTTCGACCTGAACCTGCTGGCTGCTCGTCGTGGCCTGGTTACGCCCGCAGGCGGCGCTTCTTTTGCCACATGTCGAGTGAGACGGCCAACAGGATCACGACGCCGACGACGATCTGCTGCGCGTAGGTGTTGATGCCGAGGAGGACGATCCCGTTGTCGAGCACCCCGATGATGGCGGCGCCGAGGACGGCGCCGAGGATGGTCCCCTCGCCGCCGAGCAGGCTGGTGCCGCCGATGATCGCGGCAGCGATGACCGGCAGCTCGAAACCGAGACCGGCGGACGGCTGGGCCGAGACAAGGCGTGCGACGAGGATCAACCCGGCCAGCGCCGCAAGCGTCGAGCTGAGCGTGTAGACCAAAAGCTTCACCAGCGTGACGTTGATTCCGGCCAACCGCGCGGCTTCTTCGTTGCCGCCGACGGCGTAGATGTACCGCCCCAGCGTCGATTGGCTGAGAAAGATCGTGCCGAGGAGGGTGATGACCCCCATGATGATCACCGGAACGGGGATCGAACCGACGTAGCCTTGACCGAGGTTGAGGAGGAAGTCGTGCTCCCGCTGAATCGTCACCGGGTAGCCCTTGGTGAGGACGTACACGAGACCGCGCCCGATGCCGAGGGTCCCGAGTGTGGCGATGAAGGGGGGCAGACCGACCATGGTGATCAGCAGACCGTTGAGCAGACCGGTCACCGAACCGGCCAGGACGCCCGCGATCATGGCCGCGATGAGAGGCCAGCCCTCCCCCAGGAGCATCCCGGTCGTGATCCCGGAGAGCGCCAGAACCGAACCGACCGACAGATCGATGCCACCGGTGACGATCACCATCGTCTGACCGATTGCGACGATCGCGACCAACGAGAAGGCCCGCGCCACACCGAACATGTTGCCCTGGCTGAGGAAGACATCGGACCGGAGCGAGAGAAAGGCGCAGAGGATCAGCAAAGCGAGCAGGATGTTGAGTTCTTTGACCCCGGTCGCCCAGCCGAGCACGGGCCGCGGGGAAAACCGGTCGCCCGGGGTCGTGACCGTACCGCCGCCCGCCCCCGCGCCCGGCGGCCTGATTCGCTCGCCACGGTCGTCGTTCGACATCCCGATCCTCCCTGTCTCATCCCGGCCCAGGATAGGTAGCGAGGCGGTCGCGCATGCTCAGCGAAGAAGCACTTCAGGTGGGGGCAATCCACCCAGCAATCGGTGTTGGGCGCCCGTCTTTATGAGCATGACGATACGGTTGCCCTACATGATCGCTCATGGGCAAGCTCTTTTCCACGCTCTTCTCGCTCATGGTCAGGGAGTTTCGTCGTCGCCGTGACACTGATGAGTCCGTTCCCGGAGATGGACCGCTCTTCCCGATCGCCCTATCCGATTCAGGCGTGCCTTACCAGATCGGTCGACGAGGCGGTCCAGATCATGCCATCGACTTCCCGTTGCGCGTCTCGCAACGCGTCCGCGGCGGTCTGTTCGCCCGCGATCGCCGACTCAACCGCAGCTCCGACGATCTCCCCCAACTCGAAGCCGAAGGGGATGAGCGGCCGGTTGATGCGGGCGTAGGCGCGGCTGTCGCGGAGGACGGCGCGGAAGTCGGCGTCGGAGGTCGTGGCGTAGGCGTCGGAGGTGATGACGGAGTGGCGGGCGGGTTCGGCGTAGCCGGCATCGACGGCGCCCTTCAGCAGTTCCTCGTGGGAGGCCAGGAATGTGAGGAGCTTCCAGGCTTCGTCCTTAAGGGAGCTGGTGGCGGGGATGCAGAAGGAAGGGGCGTGGAGACCCGGTTCTGGGCGGCCGGTCGGCCCGGTCGGGACCAGGACGATCGAGGAGACACGGCCGATGCCGTCCGGATCGTCGCGGCGGATCGTCGCGAACTCCGTCGCGGTGTCGAGGAGGAAGACGGCTTTGCCCTCGGCGAAGAGGCGGCGGGTGCCGGCGGAGGTCAACTGCGCGGAGTTCGGTGGGCCGGCTTCCTGGAGGAGGGCAGCGTAGAAGGCGAGGGCATCGACCGTCGCCGGTTCGTCGATGCGGGGCGGTTCGCCGGGGCCGCGCTTCGGGGTCCAACCCCAGGAGGGGAAGAGGGTCGAGCCGACGATCCAGAAGTTGTGCCCGTAGCCGGCGCGGCCACGACTGGTGAAGCCGAAGACATCCCCGGCTCCGTCACGGTGCAACGCGGCTTGTGCGGTGAGAGCGACCTGACGCAACTCGTCCCAGGTCGCCGGAACGGCGAGACCGTAACGCTCCAGGATGTCGCGGCGATAGGTGAGGACGTTGGACATCGCGAGGTAGGGGATGGCGTAGACGACGTCGCTGGCGCGGAAGCGGTCGATCGCGGCCTGGAGGAAGTCGTCGAGGTCGATCCCCTCGCGATGGGCGCGGCGACCGAGCGGTTCGAGGGTCCCATTGCGGATCTGTTCGGCGACGATCACCTCGTCCGCGACGATGAGGTCCCACGAAGGTGGGTCGCCGAAGTGCCGGCGCGCATCGTGCCAGAAGCGATCGGCCGGGAGGAGATCGACCGCCACCTCGATGCCGGTCTTCTCGGTGAAGAGCGGGAGCGATGCCGTCTGTCTGACGAAGTGCTCATGCTGCAGGAAGCGGACGGTGGCGGGCATGGGCCTCTCCCTTCGGCGCGGCAATGGAGCGGCACCGGTTGGGAGTCAAGCACACGGGGATGGGGCTGTCAAAAG
>JAXDKI010000186.1:0-3174 GCA_034667245.1 Thermomicrobiales bacterium
ATGACCGTGAGAGGGGCGTCCTCCCTATGGTCATCCTGAGCGCCAGCGAAGGACCGCTTTTTAGTTTCTGCGCGGAGGTTCAGTTTCGTTCTCAGCCGCCGCCACCGCCGCCTTTGATGCCGCCTTCGGCGAGAGCGGCGGGGTCGAGGAGGCGGTCGAGTTCGGCGGGTGAGAGATCGGTGAGCTCGGCGGCGACGTCTTTGACGCGGCGGTCTTCGGCGTAGGCGCGCTTGGCGATTTTGGCGGCGGCGTCGTAGCCGATGATCGGGTTGAGGGCGGTGACCATGATCGGGTTCTTCTCGACGAGGTCGGCGATGCGGGCCCGGTTGACGGTGAACCCTGCGACGGCCTTGTCGGCGAGGACGAGCGAGGCGTTGGTCAGCAATTCGATCGACTGCAGGAGGTTGTGGGCGATGACCGGGAGCATGACGTTGAGTTCGAAGTTGCCGAACTGAGCGCCGATGGTGACGGTGAGGTCGTTGCCGATGACCTGAGCGCAGACCATGATCACGGCTTCGGGGATGACGGGGTTGATCTTGCCGGGCATGATCGAGGAGCCGGGTTGGAGAGCGGGGAGGACGATCTCGGCGAGCCCCGCCTGCGGACCGCTGTTCATCCAGCGGAGGTCGTTGGCGATCTTGGTCAGGCCGGCGGCATAGGCCTTGAGGCCGCCGCTGAGCTCGACGGCGGTGTCCATCGTGGCCTGGGCAGCGAAGTGATCGGCGGCTTCGACGAACGGATACCCCGTCCGTTCGGCCAGGACGCGGGCGATGCGGGCGCCAAACTCCGGATGGGCGTTGAGCCCGGTGCCGACGGCGGTGCCGCCGAGGGCGAGTTGGGCGAGGCGAGGAAGGGTGGACTCGAGTCGCTGCCGGGCGAGGGCGACCTGGGCGGCCCAGGCGCCGATCGCCTGGCCGAGGCGGACGGGAGTGGCGTCCATCAGGTGTGTCCGACCGGTCTTGACGACGTCGTGGGTCTCGGCGGCGCGGCGCTCCAGCGTCTCCTGGAGGTGGACGAGGGCAGGGAGGAGGCGCTCGGCGACGTCGAGGTAGGCGGCGAGGTGGATGGCGGCGGGGATGACGTCATTGGAGCTCTGGCACATGTTGACGTCGTCGTTCGGATGGACGGGACGACCGTTCAACTGTACGGACAGTTGAACGGCGCGGCTGGCGATGACCTCGTTGGCGTTCATGTTGGTCGACGTGCCGGAACCGGTCTGGAAGATATCGATCGGGAACTCGGCGTCCCAGCGGCCATCGGCGACCTCTGCTGCGGCGCGTACGATCAGGTCGGCCTTCTCGGCGGAGAGGAGACCGAGCGCGGCGTTGACCTCGGCGGCGGCGCCCTTGATCAGACCGAGGGCGCGGAGGAAGGAGCGCGAGAAGGTGAGGCCGCTGATTGGGAAATTCTCGACGGCGCGGGCGGTGGTGGCACCGTAGAGGGCGCTCGCCGGTACCTGCATCTCGCCCATGCTGTCGCGTTCGATCCGAAAGTCCTCTGCCGCCGCCTCGACCGCCATCCCGTCCGTTTCCTCCTCGCGTTGTAACCGTCGTACATACCGCCGGCGATTGTACTCGGTGCGATACAGCGTCGCGGGCGACAACGTCAGCGAACCGTGGTTGAGCTTCGCAACGTGATTCGGCGTCGACCTTTTGCCGACGACGACAATCGAGAGGGACGCTTTCCGGGGGCTCCGGCGTGATGCGGACAACAGCGGAGGGACAGCGCAATCGGCCTCAATGCCGATGTTGTCGTGAACAACAGATAATGAGTTAACCTGGCCGATTCCTTATCTTTTCTCTATTCAGAGGCAGCATCGGCATGGAAAGCACCGGGTATTGACGTGGTGCCGGCGGTGCCGTAAGATTTGTCCGCAGAGCTGAAACGAGGGGCGAGCGGCCTCTGGGGGAGGGTCTCGGCGGGAGGATGGCCGGGAGGCCTATCTGACCTTGCCGGCTCGGGTGCGGCGGGAGTGGGGCCCGACGCGCTGGGCGCGCGACTGCTGTCCGACACATAAGGATAGGGCGATGACGACGACGCTGCCACGTTGCTGTGCGACTTGTGCACACTATCGGCAGGGGGCCAGCCCTTGCACGGGTTGGTGTGGTCATCCCGATCGGCTGCCGGAGACGGATGTGCGCATCTTCGTGCGCACGCGGGAGCTGGCGTGTCGCACCGGCTGGAGGTTCGACCTCTGGGAGCGACGGGGAGAGGGCGCGTCGGGAGAGGCAGCGCGCGTCCTTGGTGTGCAGATTTGGGGGCCGTTCCCGGCGGGGGCGGCGCTCGACGACTTGCCGGGTGATCTGCTCGGTCGGTTGGTGCAAGCGGCCGACGCCGGAGAGATCGGCGGTCTCGACCTCCTACGCGGACTCGACGAACTCTTCGACGAGGACGAGGAAGGGACAGGGCCGGGGCGGCGGTGGGACGACTAGGTGAGGCGGCGCTGCCCGAGATCGTGACGACTGACCGGTAAGGCGCGACTTGTTGGTACGAGCGGACGGCCGAGGCGGCACCGGGTAAGGGTGCTGTGCACGGGGCTCGCGTCGCTTCGGAGAACCCTCACCCCGGCCCCTCTCCCGCTTCGCAGGAGAGGGGAGCGTTTCTGGGGCGTGGGGTCCGTCGGCAACGGCCGGCACGGCGGTCAGGGGTGGGACCGCTGCCCGCGGGGCAACGCGTCTGCTCGCCGACGACGGACTGAGAGGGCAGAGGTTTGGCGTCGTCGGGGCAGCACCCAGAGGGTTCCCGCGGGCCTGCCCAGAGCCGCCACCCGCCGCAGGACTCGCTTGAGAACATTTGTACTATGAATCATGGTGGCTGTCAAGTGGGTGCGGGATCGCTTTTGGAGCGGGGGGATTCGATTCTCGGGCAACGTCATCGGAGTGCAGTCCACTTGCCGTTCGAGCCGAGACTGACGCGGGTCAGGAACCGGGCCGACCCCTGCGCGTAGTAGTGTGGTCACAGGTAGGTCAGGCTGCACTTGACTTCCCGCTGCTCCCCGGTGTAGCCGACCGCCCCGGCCGTGTTCGCATGTGCCCGGACCCTGCCCAACTCCTTAGAGGGTGTTTATGAAGCATTGTGGCGGACCAGCTTGCGCAACATGGTACCACCGAACGCGGCGTAGATCATCGCTTCGCTCGTCGTCGTCATCGCCTCGTAATCCTTGCTCAGCCGCCG
>JAXDKI010000187.1:0-4004 GCA_034667245.1 Thermomicrobiales bacterium
TTCGCGTTCTTCATCGCTCGGTGGAGCCCGTTGCTTTCCTGGGCATCCGCCTGACCCTGCTGGACGACGCCGCTGCCGGCAAGAATCCCGAGTGTCAGCAACATCAGCAACGCACCACGAACGATCGACCTATTCACGTGCAACCAAGACATCTCGACAAATCCTTTCGACGATTCGCTCTTTCATCCCATTCCGGGCGGGGTTCGGACCATCGATCAAATCCTGTGACTACGTTCAATTCGACACATCGGATACACGTCTTCGATCTCGGTGACCCCGCGACCCAGGACACCATGGTTTGACGTAGCTGGGCCCACGGCGGTGATTCGTTTCCACCGTGGGCCCGTTCCACATTAGGCGATCGCGTACGTCAGATTGACGGTCACGTAGACCTCAAACTTGGGTTCGAGGGCGGCGTTGAACGGCGGGAGATAGAGGGCGCCCTCGTTGATCGTTTCCACCGTTAGCGGGTTGGCACAGGCACCGGCGGCCTGGCCACCGTAGGTGTTATAGGACGGCTGCCGGCTGGCCAGGGTCAATTCACCAAGTTCGACGCCGAGGATCTCGGCCAGTTGCTGCGCCTGCGCTTTGCCCGATTCGACCGCGTCCCGCAATGCCGCCGTCTCGACCGTGGTGCAGTCGGCGACCGTGTAGCCGACCCCGGCCTGATCGACGCCAAGGTTCGCCGCGAGCGCGGCGTCGATGGCACCCGGAATGATCTGACCAAGTTTGGCAAGCGTCGCTTGATCGACGGTCGCCAGGATCTGGGCGGTGCCGGGCCCGAATGGGCCGGTGATCGGTCCCGCCGGGGCGATCAGGATTTCGAGCGCGTCCGACGGGAGACCGCCCGCGACGAGCGCGTCGACCACCGGCTGTACCTCGGCCTCGGTCAACGGTTCGCCGCCCGCCGGACCCTGGGCGAAGGCTTTCACCGCCGGCGTGCCGGTGTTGGCCATACCGGCATCATTGCGGCGAACGACGATCTGGATCACCGCGCCCTCCGCTGGTGCGCTCGCCTCGCCGGTGCCGGTGACGGCGATACTCGGGTGACCGCTTTCGGCCTGCGGCGTCGCCGTGTTGCCCTCGTGCGCTGCGGCGGCGCCGATGCCAAGCAGCATCGCCCCCGCTACCGTCAGGGGACCCAGCACCGCCAACCGCCGGCTCCATCCTCGATCATGCGTCATAGCACGTTGCTCCCTTCATACAGATACCTTCGACCATCCAATACGGTCCCGGGACCGTCGTTTGCCAAGACGCGGGATCGCCGGCGGCGGTTTCGCCGAACACCGAAGCTTCAATCGGTGCAAGGTCGGCCCGTCGTCCTCGCGAACCGGTGGGTCCGGAGCACCAACGCGATCGTACGACCGACAGCCGCGGGGCACATCGGTTGAAATGCTTATTCGGGTCAAGTATCCCGGGACCGAGATCGTGCGATCGACGTAGCCGGCCAACGAGGGAAATCCGCCTTGCCGCTGTAGGCGGTATCCTGACGACCTGACAGCGGACGGCCAATCGAGCGAATGACAAGGAGGAAGGACGTGGCGGGCGGAGCCAGCACAGTCGAATGGGTGGACGGCAGCGGGATGCGAGTCTTCGATCTGGAGATGCCACGCTACCAGGGAATGCCGATCCACGAGTCGCACCAGCCGGGCTACGCCTACTTCCTTCACCGCCGCCACAGCGACGGCTACACACCGGGTCAGGCCGAGCGCCGTAGCGGCGCCTCCGGGGTGATCGTCTGCATGGAGCACAGCGGCACCCACATCGACGCGATCTGCCACCAGGCCGAGGCCCAGATGCTCTACGGGGGCGTCGACGCCAACTCGGTGGCCACGTCGCGCGGATTCACTTACGGTGGGGTGGAAGAGATCGACCCGATCATCGCCCCCGGAGTCCTGCTCGACGTACCACGCCACCGCGGCGTCGAGGAGTTGCCGCCCGGTGAGGCCATCACCGCCGCCGAGCTCCAGGCCTGCGCTGCGGCTCAGGGCGTGGCAATCGAGAGGGGCGACGTCGTGCTCGTTCGCACCGGCAACGGTCGCCACTGGGACGATCCGGAGCGGTTTCTCGCCGGTCCGGGCATGGCCGGGGACGCCTCGCGCTGGCTGGCCGGACTCGGCGTCCGCGCCGTCGGTGCCGACAACATGGCCTGGGACGTGATCGGGTTGCGCGACCCGGAAGACGGGCTCCTCCCCGGCCACGTGATTCTGCTCGCCCGTCACGGCATCTACATCGTCGAAAACGTGGCGCTGGACGAGTTCGCGGCGACGGGTCGGCACCGCTTCGTGTTCGTCTGCATCCCGCTCAAGTTCGTCGGCGCCACCGGCTCGCCGGTGCGTCCTCTGGCACTGGTACCGGCCTGATCGGAACGAGGTACGACTCGACGATGTCCGAATCCGCAAACGACACCAGCGACCCGTACGCCACGACGATTGCCGCCATCGAGCGCGCCCACGACCTGGCGAGGGACTATCTCCTTGGGCTTGCCGCCCGGCCCGTCTCCCGCGCCGTCTCAGCCGAGGCGATGGCCGTCGCCCTCGACGAGTCGCTTCCGGAGCACGGTGCCGATCCAGCGGCGACGGTCGCCGAATGGTTCGTCCGCGCCGAACCTGGCATCGTCGCGTCCGGCGGACCGCGCTTCTTCGGGTTCGTCAACGGCGGCACCACCCCAGCGGCACTCGCGGGCGATTGGCTCGCCTCCGCGATCGACCAGAACGCCGGACCATGGCTGAGCAGCCCCGCGGCCGCCCAGACCGAACTGACCGTTCTCCGCTGGCTAAAGGAGCTCTTTGGATTGCCGCCGGCGTGGGCCGGGGGACTGACGACCGGGGCGACGATGGCGAATTTCGTCGGGCTCGCTGCCGGTCGCCAATGGGCCGGCACACGCCTCGGATTCGACCCGGCCGCGGACGGCCTGGGCGGGCGGCCGCCGATCCCCGTCGTCTCCAGCACCGAACTCCACGCCAGCGCGCGCAAGGCGCTCGGTATGCTTGGCCTCGGCCGGACCAGCGTCCGGATCGTCCCGGCGCCGGGAGGCAGCGTGGATCTCGCGGCGCTGGCCGCGGAGTTGGCAAAGATCGACGGTCCGGTCATCGTCGTCGCCAATGCCGGCGAGGTCAACACCGGCGCCTTCGACGACGTCGCGGCGATCGCGGATCTCTGCACCGCCCACCCCGGAGGCGCCTGGCTCCACGTCGACGGTGCCTTTGGACTCTTCGCCGCCGCGTCGCCGCGGTACGGCCATCTGATACGCGGCGTGGAGAGGGCAGACTCGGTCTCGGCGGACGCCCACAAATGGCTGAACGTCCCCTACGACTGCGGCTTCGCCTTCGTCCGCGAGGCAGAATCGCTCCGCGCCGCCTTCACCGCGACCGGCGCCTACATTGCCCCGTCCGGCGGCTGGGACCCGCACACCCACGTCCCGGAGATGTCGCGCCGTTTCCGTGCCCTTTCCGTCTGGTGCGCCCTCAAAGCCGCCGGTCGCACCGGCTACCGGGTGATCGTCGAACGCTGCTGCTCCAACGCCGCCGCCTTTGCCGCCTGGGTCGAATCGACTCCCGGTTTGGAACTGATGGCACCGGCACCCCTCAACATCGTCTGCTTTCGCTATGTCGGCCCGAACCTCTCGGAGGAGGAGACGGACATCCTCAACCGGGCGGCCGTCGCCGCCATTCAGGCCGACGGCCGCGCCTTCGTCACCGGCACCGTCTGGCAGGGTCGCGCGGCGATCCGAGCCGCCTTCGACAACTGGGCGACGACGGAGCGGGACGTGGAGATGTTGGAGGAGGCGGTGGCAGAGATAGTTGTGCAACATATGAGCGCCACGTCGGACCGCACATGCGGGTGATCACGGTCGAACCGTGACAAAAGTCGCATCCATTGGGCGATCGTGGCGCTGACAATAGGGTATGATCCCGGGCACGTCACTCGTCAACTTACTTTTCGATCGATTTTGCTTGGGAGACAACGACTTGGCGCGGCTCATCAATGCCGGTGAAGGGTAC
>JAXDKI010000188.1:0-11124 GCA_034667245.1 Thermomicrobiales bacterium
CGGCGAGCTGGTTCTCTTCCTGGAGGTCACTGTTCGTGATGCCTCGGAGTTTGCCCCAGTCCTGACGGTGCACGGAGAAGAGTTAGGCGGCTACCGCATCCTTCGTGCCGAAGGCTCGTCCATCGCCAACGCGATTGCTGCGATTCTGCTCTGCATACGTGACCGCACGGGAACTCAACCGCACGTCTACTTCGGCTGGACCGAGGGCAACCCGCTCAAGTATCTCGCCCGCTTCGTCCTCTTCGGCGAAGGCGACATCGCTCCGGTGACACACGAAGTTCTCCGGCGCGCCGAACCCGATCCCAAGCGCCGCCCTGCTATCCATGTTGGATGAAACGTCGCGTCCGAGCAGGGCCGAGCCATTGCCTGCTTGGAAGGCGGACGGTAGAGTAAGGCAGCGCCCAGTTGGGCTGGCTCCGGACGAGATGCGCGCCGTACCCGGCCGGCAAAGACGACGCGCGCGGAGGTCGTCGTGAGTCAGCTCCTGCAGATCCTCGGTGCGTTGCTCCTCCTCGCCGCGTTCGCCGCCACCCAGTTCCGGCTCCTCGACCCCCGCGCCTTCCCCAACCTGCTCCTCAACTTCGCCGGCTCGGCAATCCTCGCCGTCCTCGCCGCGGTTGATAGACAGTGGGGTTTTCTCCTACTTGAGGGCGTCTGGGCGCTCGTGTCGCTGTGGGGCGTGCTTACGAAGCTCACCGCTCGAGAGCCAGTGGCGACACAATAACAACGCATCCTGCGTTCACGTTGCAGGCAATAGATCACATGCCAGCCGCAAGAGGACTCGGACCGTCGCGCCGATACTCGGGACGTCGATCCACTCGTTCGCTTCGTGATAGCCGGCGCCGTGCGGCCCGGCCATGACCGTAGGGATACCGGCTTCCCCGGAAAAGAGATTGGGGTCTCCGAAGCCAACGTAGCCGTACACCGGCGGTCGTCCTGCCTCCGCCTCATAGGCGGCGGCGAAAGCTCGGACCAGGGAATGTGAGGGGTCGATCTCCCAGGGCGGGTAGAAGGGGGGATCGACGGAGAAGTCAAATGTTGCCGGGGAGCCGAGTGTAGCCGCCAGAGACCGATACTGGGCCAGCACCCCTTCGGTCGTCTCGCCCGGAACGGTGTGACGGTTGATCAGGACGCGCGCCTTCTCCGGTAGTGTGATCACGTACTGCTCGCTTCCGGAGTGGAATGACAGCACCGTTTGACTCGCCCGCATCCGGGGATGAGTGCCGAGTTGTACCTCGTGGAGGCGAGCGACGAAGCGTGCGGCCTCGATCGCGGCGTTGACGCCGCGCTCCGGCCAACTCGCGTGCGAAGCCTTGCCGGTGACGTCGAGGCGGACCAGGATCTTTCCGATTCCGCCCAGGCAGGGGAGCTCCCAGGCCGACTCCGTCACGACGCAGTAGTCGGCGCGCACCCCGGCGTCGATCAGGGCATGGGCACCGATCGAATAGGCCTCCTCATCGACGACCGAGGAGAAGATCAGCGTGCCCCGCCAGAGATCGGGTCGGCCTGCTAGTGCCCGCGTCGCCAGCATCGCCGCCGCAACCCCGGCCTTCATGTCGCAGGCGCCGAGGCCGTATAGGCGATTCCCCTCGCGTCGCGCTTGCCACGGGTCGCCGTCCCAGCCTTCGACCGCGAGAACGGTGTCGACGTGACCGTTCAGCAGCAGCGTTGGTCCGGGGCCGTTATCGATGCGGACGAGCACGTTCGGACGGTTGGGAGCGGTCGGTTGCATCTCGGCCCGGAGCCCCTGGCGCGCGAGCCACGCGGCGACCGCTTCCTGGACTCCGGCTTCCTCCCCGGGATAACTCCGGTGGGAAACCAACTCGGCGGTGAGCGCGGCCGCCTCCTCCGCCTCAGACGAGGCGGCAAGCCACTTCGCGTCGAGCATCATCGCGATCTCCTATCGGCTGTCGGCGCTAAAACCGGCGAATCAAGACAACTCCGGCAACCAGGAACGCTGCCCCGAGCACGCGCCAGGGATTGACCTCATGCCGTGGCAGGCCGAGCAGTCCGAAGTGGTCCATGACCAGTGATGCCAGCATCTGCCCGACGACGATCAGCGCGAAGCTGACAGCCCCGCCGAGACGCGTGATCAGGACGAGGGACGTGACCACATAGGCGGCGCCCATCAGTCCACCAGTCCAAATCCACAACGGTGCGGCCGCCATCTCCGCGGGATCCGGCCAAGGTTTCCGTACGATCATAACCGCATAAATCAGAAGCGAGAGCGCGGCGATCGCCGAAGAGAAGAGTGCCGCGTGGACTGGATCCCCAGTGCGGACACGGAGTCGACCGTTAATCCCGGCCTGAAGGGCGAGGAAGCACCCCATCCCAACCGCGACGATCATGTACAACGCCAGCATCAGTCGCAACCTACCCACGGCGGGCCGAGCCTCCCATCGTCGTACCCCGACCACGGCACCGACGCCGTCATCCTGCCAGACCGGGCCACTGGCGGCAACAGAGGCCAACGTCGTCGTCCCGTACTAACGTCATGGCCGGCATGGGACTGTGGGGAGGAGTCAGACTAGGAAAGAAGGTGCGGGCGAGCCATGACCTCTCGCCCCTATGACCCACCTCTCTGGTGGGCTACGCTGGGGACCATCGGGCGGCCACCCATCAGACAGTCCGGAATCGGGTTCCAGAGGAAGGCGGAGGATCGTGGAGCAGGCAATCCAGCCGGGACGGATCTCAAACGGCGACGACATGCTTGCGAACGACTTCGAGGGTCACGAGGACCAGCTCGCGTTCTTTGCGGGACTTCGCCTCGCTCTGCCGCTTGGACTTGGCATGTGGGCTGTTCTGGCCTGGGGCGTCGTGCACTTCCTCTTCTAACCCTCTCCGCTTGGGGTCACCCCCGGATAAGCGAGTCCTGGAAACCTTGATGCGCGCGGACCCTCCGCGCGCATCGTACGTTTCCGGTGCGGTTGTTGCCCCTATTCGATCTCTTGATAGAGCGCCACGTTTGCGTAGAGGGCCAGGTGCAGTCGCAATCGGACATCGGCGTCATCCAGGTCGAGTCCGGTGAGCTCGCGGACGCGGTCGAGGCGGTAGAGGACGGTATTGCGGTGGACGCCGAGGATCGCCGCCGCTTCTTTGGGACCGCAGCGGGCGGCGAAGAAGGCTTCGAGGGTACGGAGCAGTTCGGCGCCGTGGGCGCGGTCGTACTCGACGAGAGTGCCGAGTGCCTCATCGTGGAACGAGCGGAGCTCGGGCAGTCCCTGGGCGGCGAAGAGCAGTCGGTAGACTCCGAGGTCGTCGAAGCGCGTTAGGCGTCCGGGTCCGTGAAGTTTCCTCCCCATCGCCAGCGCCTGCTTCGCTTCTTGATGCGACTGCCGGATGCCGATCGGCCCACTGTGGACGCGCCCGGCGCCCATCGATACGGCCACACCAGAGCCTTCCGGCAAGCGTCGGCTCAACTCGTCGAACTGCGTCGAGGCGAGTTCACAGGCGTCGGCGCCGTTGGGCACGGGGCGGACGATCTCTGCCTGGTTGTGGCGCAACCGCCAGAGGAGGCGAGAGCCGCTACGGGCGAGGGCCTCCTCGAAGATCGACCAGCGGCGCTCGTGCAACCGGGCCGGGGAGGCCGCGGAGACACCGGAGAGTGGATCGAGCCGGGCGACCAATGCGACGTGTGGCGCTTCGAGGTCGTGTCCTAGGCGGCTTGCCTGCTGGAGCAGGGAAACCTCACTCCGGAGCGCGCCGTCGAGCACCTCGTCGAGGACGTTCAACTCGAGCTCTTGCCTTGTCGCAGCCGTAGCGCGCTCGCGCGCAAGTACCACCGCGCAGGCGGCGGCACCTCGGGAAGCCAGGAAGGCGTCCTCCGGCAACTCCTGTTGTCCGGGTAGGAGAAGCGAGAGGATCCCCAGCAGGCCATCCCGGACGATGATCGGCGCGACCAGGCGGCGACGCTCTTGGTCCAGCTCGACGGTCGTCGTTGGCGGCTCGGCCGGACTACTGGCTGCGACCGATCTCAGCCACGTGGCAATAGCCGGCCGGCCCCGTTCCAAGAGTGGCAGCAAGGTTTCGCGTGTGGGGGCGTCCTTGCCGCCTCCGTCGATTGCCAGCAGGCGACCATCGCGCCCCTCGATCACGACCGGACGACTGGCGAATTCGGCAAGTGTCCGCGCCAGGGCCGGGAGCGCTTCACCAGCGATGGCGAGTTCCATGAGACGCCGGCCTGTCTCATGGCCTCGTCGCTGCGCGTCGCGGCGTCGCTCGCTGATCAGATCGGAGGCGGCGCGTTCGAGCAAGGCCAGGTCGACGTCCGGCGGGAGTTGCAAGAGTGGCAGGCTCGCGGCGTCGGCGGCGGACTTTGCCCCGGCAACGATCCGCCCCGCGAAGGCCACCGCGGAAACCTTGAATCCGGCCAGCTGCCGGATCGCGGCCTCCAACGTCAGTCGCTCGTCGAGGTTTTGCAGCACCTTGGCGGTGAGCAGGACGAGCTCGCCGCCACTCAGGTGGTCGAACGTCGGCGGGCTGGGACGGGGCCTCGTTGCCCACGTCACATCGCGGCGCAGTCCGCCCGCGCCGGCGACGACGTGCGTCCCCTGCGGCAGTGCTTGGTCGATGAGATCTTGGACTGTAATCATGTTGGAGACGTCAGCCCTCAGCCATCAGCCATCAGCCGTTAGGAACGGCAACGCGACCGGACGCTAATCATTGAGGCCCAATGAACGACGCAAGCGGCACCTCGTGCAGCTGACGACTGAAGACTGACGGCTGAGGGCTCGCTACGCATCGCCATAGCGGCGTAGTTCCCAGGGGCCGACATGCGCGCGATAGTCCTCCCATTCGGCGCGTTTGACGCTCAGGAGTTGGTCGTAGATGTAGTCGCCGAGGATCTCCTGGACGACCTGGTCCTGGGTCAGGGCGATGAGTGCTTCACCGAGAGTGCCGGGGAGGCGGGGGACGCCGATCCGTTGGAGCCCGGCATCGTCGTAGGAGCTGAAGCCTTCGTCGAGCGGTTCAGGTGGTTCGTCGCCGTTGCGGATGCCGTCGAGTGCGGTCGAAAGCGCGACGGCGAAGGCGAGGTAGGGGTTCGCCATGGAGTCCGGACAGCGCAACTCGATCGCGGACTCTTCACCCGACGCCCACGAGGGGACGCGGATGAGAGAGGCCTCGCTGAGGTGGGCCCAGGTGGCGTGGCGCGGCGCGCGATGGCCGGCGTTCAGACGTTTGTAGGAATTGACTGTCGGACAAGTGACGGCGCACATCCCCCCGGCATGGGCAAGTTGGCCGGCGATCATGCGGTAAGCCGTGGTCGAGAGGCCGTCGCCCTCGTTTCGGAGGGCATCGCCGCCGTCCAGTCGTCGCCGCAGACGCTGGAAGACGTGGACCCCGGAGCCAGGCGCGTCGGCGAAGGGCTTGGGCATGAACGTGGCACGAAGTCCGCGGCGCTGGGCCACGGAGCGGATCACCTGGCGGACGGTGATCAAACGGTCGGCCATCTGAAGTGCATCGGTCGGAAGGAGATCGATCTCCTCTTGACCGGGGCCGGTCTCGTGATGGGCGCCGCCGGCCCCAACCCCGAGTGTTTGCAGGGTCATCAAGACTTCGTCGCGGGTGCCGGCCGCGGCATCCTCGCCGACGTCGAAGTAGCCGGCGGCGTCGCCTGATGGCGTCGGGTTCGACCAGTCACCGCGGACCAAATAGAACTCCATCTCGATCCCGACGCGGTAGTCGAACCCTAGTTCGCGCGCGGCGGCCAAGCTCCGCTCGAGGACCGAGCGGGGGTCGCCGTCGAATGCGTGGCCGTCGCGTCGGCGGACCGTGCAGGAGAGGCGGGCGCGGCGTCCGCCGTCGGGTTCGGGCGGGTAGACGAGGAGGGTCGTCGGATCGGGCACGAGGTAGAGATCGAGCTCGACTTTGCGGACACCACCGGTCAGGGCGGAGCCGTCGAACCGATAACCGTGGTCGAGGGTGGCAGCGAGTAGCTCGGCGGGAATCGTCAGCGCCTTCGCGCCGCCGGAGATGTCGCTAAAGACGAGATCGACGAGCTGCACGCGTTCGCGCTCAACTCGCTCCACGACGTCTCCGGTCGTTGCCCCCTGTGCTGTTATCACCACCGCCGCACTCCTGACTGCCTCGTCATCTTGGGCGCGCGATCCAAAGCGTCCCTCGTGAAGCGTACTCGGGACTGCGGACGCCGACAATCGCACATCGAGGAGCGCTCGGTCTTTGGCTTTGCGGGTTGATAGAGGGCGACGGCGAAACGGGCAGCGGCGGCACGAGGATGGCAACGACGCCCCTGGTGATGGCTGCGTGCGCTTTCAGCTTCTTGGTTGTCCTTATCGTTTGATTCGCATCACGTTGCGCCCGATCTTCGTACGGAGAGCACAAGATGGCGCGTCGCGAATTCGACGCCTAGCACCTTCCTCGCGTCCCATCGCGCCCATAGACTTGGGGACCTAGCGTGGCAACGCCTGGCCATTGCCGGTGCCGTGCGGTCGTCGGCAAAGCAGCCGAAGGCGCGCCGACCAGGAACGACAACCCCGAAGCTGCGAGAACGATCACGATTTGTATCGGGCGTCTCACTCGCCCAGACATCGTTCTGTTTCGAGATACGCCGCCGACGGGGGCGAAGAAGGACGCCGGGAGGCATCATGGCTGGGGTAGCGACGACAGCGGCAAGGCAGCGGCAGGCGCCGCTCTACCATCAGAGCTACGAGCACGACGCCTGCGGCGTCGGACTTGTCGTCGATATCAAGGGGCGGGCCTCGCGCGATATCGTTGAGCGTGCGCTTGGTGGATTGGTCAACTTGACCCACCGTGGCGGCGTCGGGGCCGACGAGCGGACGGGTGACGGCGCGGGGGTCTTGACCCAGATTCCGCACGCGGTGTTTGCGCCCACCCTGGCCGACCTCGGACATGGCGACCTCGGCGCCGGCGACTACGGCGTGGCCATGACGTTCCTGCCCCGCAACGAGTTCGAGGAAGGACGCGCCCGCGAGCGATTTCGGGCCGCTGTGGCCGGGCAGGGACTGGCGGTCATCGGCTGGCGGTGTGTGCCCGTCGATGCCAGCGTGCTCGGTCGGATCGCGGCCGAGACGCAGCCCAAGATTGCGCAACTCCTGATCCGCCGGCCGGCAGGACGGGACGCGGAGGCGTTCGAGCGTGATCTGATGCTCGCCCGCAAGGCTGGGGAGCGGGCGATCGAAGCGGCGGACATTGACGGGTTCTACGTCGTCTCCTGCTCGGCTCGCACCATCATTTACAAGGGATTCTGTCTCCCCGAGGATCTGGCGGCGTTCTATGGTGATCTCCGCAACCCCGCTTTCACGAGCGCGATCGCCCTCTTCCACCAGCGCTACAGCACCAACACGCTGCCGACCTGGGCGATGGCACAGCCGTTCCGCTTCCTTGCCCACAACGGCGAGATCAACACGGTCCAGGGCAACCGCAACTGGATGGTGGCGCGGACGCCCACGTTGCGGTATGCCGACGGGGTCGATGCCAAGGCGCTGTCGCCGGTCGTCAGCCTGACCGGCAGCGATTCGGCGAGTCTCGACAACGTGCTGGAGCTTCTCTACCACGGCGGGCGCACGCTGCCGCACGCGCTGATGATGCTCGTGCCGGAGCCATGGGAGCAGCTGCCCGAGATGCCCGACGACAGGCGCGCGTTCTACGACTTCCACGCTGGCGTGATGGAGCAGTGGGACGGTCCGGCCGCGCTCGCCTTCAGTGACGGGATCCTCGCAGGGGCCACGCTCGACCGCAACGGCCTTCGGCCGCTGCGCTATGCCGTCACCGACGACGGGCTCTTGATCGCGGGCTCGGAAGCCGGTACGGTTGCCGTCGATCAGGCGCGGATCGTCGAGAAGGGACGTCTCGGTCCCGGTCAGATGATCGTCGTCGACACCGCCCGCGGTGTCGTCCTCCGCAATCCTGACGTCAAGGCGGAGGCGGCGGGGCGCGCCCCGTATGGCGAATGGCTGGCGGCGGGTCGCGTCGCCGTCGAGTCGGACGACGATCTCTACGGCGAGTCGGACGTGCCGAATCTGACCTCGGTACAGCGTGCCTTCGGCTACTCCTCAGAAGATGCGCGGTTGATCATCCACCCGATGGCCGGTGAGGCGAAGGAGCCGACCTGGTCCATGGGCGACGATGCGCCCCTGGCCGTCCTCTCCGAGCGACCGCGCCCGCTCTCGGCCTACTTCCGACAGCGCTTCGCTCAGGTGACGAATCCGCCGATCGACTCGCTCCGCGAGAAGAAGATCATGGCGCTCGACTCCTACCTCGGGCCGCGCACGAACCTGTTGATCGAAGACTCGGCGGCGGCTGAACTGGTGCACTTGCCGAGCGTCGTGATCAGCGAGGGTCAGCTGGAAGCGTTAGCGGGGCTTGACCAAGGGCGATTGAAGGCTCGGCGGTTGTCGACGCTGTTCGACGTTCCTGCTGATGCGGTCGACGGATCACAATCCACGGGGCTCCTTCAGCCAGCTCTGGACGGGATCTTGTCTGAGGCGGAAGCGGCGGTCCGCGACGGTGTGTCGATCTTGGTCCTGTCAGACCGCGGGGTCGACGTAGGTTATGCGGCGCTGCCGATGATGCTCGCGGTCGGCGCGATCCACCACCACCTGATCCGAGCTGGACTGCGGATGGGCGTTGACCTCGTCTGCGAGACCGGAGAGGTGTGGGACGTTCACCATCTCGCCTGCCTCGTTGGCTACGGAGCGGCGGCGGTTCATCCGTACCTGGCGCTCCGCGCCGTCAGCGAGTTGGTCGGGACGCGCGGGTTCGAGGGGAAGACGGCAGAGGACCTGCAGCGCAACTACGTTCACGCACTCGAGCATGGGCTGCTCAAGGTCTCCTCGAAAATGGGGATCTCGACCGTCTCCGGATACAAGGGGGCGCAGATCTTCGAGGCGATCGGCGTCTCGCAGGAGTTGATCGACCGTTGCTTCGCCGGGACTCCTTCGCGGCTCGGCGGGATCGGTTTGGCCGAGATCGAGGCGGACGTGCTGCGCCGCCACCGGGAGGCGTTCAACGTTCCGCTCGCGAAGTTGCCGGACCCCGGATTCGTCCGCTTCCGCAAGGACGGCGAAGCGCACGCCTTCAATCCGACCGTCGCCAAGGCGCTTCAGGCAGCGGCGACGAGCAACGATCCGATCGACTTCCAGGCCTACCGCGATCTGGTCAAGGGGCATCCGCTGACGGCGGTGCGCGACTTGATGGCGATCAAGCCGCTCGGCGAGCCGGTGCCGTTGCATGAGGTCGAGTCGGCCACCGACATCGCGAGCCGGTTCATCGTCACCGCGATGTCTCTCGGGGCGCTCAGCCCGGAGGCGTACCGGACGCTCGCGATCGGGATGAACCGGATCGGCGGGCGGAGCAACTCCGGCGAAGGGGGCGAGGATCCCGACTGGTACGACGAGCCGGGTCCGGACCGGCCGCACAGCAAGATCAAGCAGGTCGCCTCCGGGCGGTTCGGGGTGACGGCGCGCTATCTGTCAATGGCGAGCGAGCTCGAGATCAAGATGGCGCAGGGGAGCAAGCCCGGCGAGGGCGGCCAGCTTCCCGGTCACAAGGTGACGGGGTTCATCGCCCGCATCCGACACGCCGTACCCGGTCTGCCGCTGATCTCGCCGCCGCCGCACCACGACATCTACTCGATCGAAGACCTGGCACAGCTGATCTACGACCTGCGGCAGTGCAACCCGCGGGCGAAGATCGGCGTCAAGCTGGTGGCCGAGGCTGGTGTCGGCACAATCGCGGCCGGTGTCGCCAAAGCGCGCGCCGACTACATCCTGATCAGCGGTCACAACGGTGGTACGGGCGCCTCGCCGCTCGCGTCGATCAAGCACGCCGGTTGTCCGTGGGAGCTCGGTCTCGCCGAGACGCAGCAGACGTTGGTCATGAACGGGCTGCGCTCGCGCGTTCGGCTGCGGACCGACGGCGGCCTGAAGACGCCGGAAGATCTCGTGATGGCGGCGATGCTCGGTGCCGAGGAGTTCGGGTTCGGGACATCGGCCCTGGTCGCGATCGGCTGCGACATGGCGCGGCAGTGCCACCTCAACTCCTGCCCGACCGGGATTGCGACCCAGAAGGAAGAACTCCGGAAGAAGTTCGCCGGGACGCCGGAGATGGTCGTCAACTACTTCCTGATGCTGGCCGAGGGCGTCCGCGGGGTGATGGCCGCGATCGGGGCGCGGACGATCGACGAGCTCGTCGGCCGTTCCGATCTCCTGACCAAGAAGGAGGGGCTCCAGGGCCGCGCCGCTCTCCTCGACCCGACGCCGCTCTTCGCCGAGCCGGCGGCCGAGGATGCCCGACGCAAGACGATCGACGTCGTCGACAAGCGGACGACGATCGACGACTGGATGCTGGAGACGGTCGGCGATGCGATCCGCGACGGTCGACCGGTCAGCGTGACGCATCGGATTTCGACGCCGGACCGGACCGTCGGTGCCAAGATCGCCGGGGAACTGGCGCGACACCGGAGCGGAGAGACGCGCGCGACGGGCAAGGTGATCGCCCGCTTCACGGGGAGCGCCGGGCAGAGCTTCGGCGCCTTTGCGGTCGATGGGATGCGCCTGCTCCTTGAAGGTGAAGCGAACGACTACGTGGGCAAGGGAATGAGCGGTGGCACGATCGCGGTTCGACCTCCGAAAGACGCCCAGTTCACGACGCCGCAGACGATCGCTGGCAACACGATCCTCTACGGCGCGACCGGCGGCGAGCTCTACTTGGCCGGGAAGGTCGGCGAGCGCTTCTGTGTTCGCAACAGCGGCGCGCGAGCTGTGGTCGAGGGCGTCGGCGACCATGGATGTGAATACATGACGGGCGGTATGGTCGCGATCCTCGGCTCGACCGGCCGCAATTTCGGCGCCGGCATGACCAACGGCGTCGCCTACGTCTACGACCCGGCCGGCGAGTTCGACGGCCACATCAACGGCGAGTCGGTGCTGGTCGAGCGCGGTCTCGGGCACGACGACGCCTTACGGCTGCGGGAGCTGGTCGAGCGGCACGTCGCCCTCACGGGCAGCGCGCATGGTAAGTCCCTTCTGGACGCCTGGGATGACACGGTCTCCAACACCTGGAAGGTGATCCCGCGGGCAACGCTCCTCCTCGCGGTAACGACCCCGGAGGATGTTGAGGCCAAGGGCGCGGCGGACTGATCCC